>JAFPWQ010000064.1 GCA_017394925.1 Synergistaceae bacterium | reverse complement strand
TCAATCATGGCATTAACGGCCTCAAAGTTATTTATGATTGCCGCCTCAGGAGACCATAACGCCGCTATGATTTCAGGTGATACATTCGGTTCACGTTTGCGTAATTCATCACCTGATATTATCTCAACGCCTGCTGAGCCGTTAGCTTTTCCCTGTGCGAGTAATTTTTCGAGATGTTTAATCTCTTCATCATTGAATGCACAGACATATGAGCCGCATTCATCGAGATGTACATCAAGTTCATCTTTGAGTTTATGCCACATCTTATTGCCGGGTACGCAGAATTTCGCCTTAACGCTTCCGGGTTCATCGTCAAAGCCTCCGTGAATCATTGAAGAATTTGCACGTGATGCACCTGATGGTAATTCGCTTGCCTTGTCGATAACTGCAATTTTGAGCTTATACTTCATGAGTTCACGCGCAACTGATGAGCCTGTTATGCCTGCACCAATTATCACAATATCATACAAAATTATTCCCCCTCATGAAAAATTTTAGGTGATACAAATACTGCAATAGACAAAATAAACTGAATGGATTTTAAGATTTTACAGTACAGGCACTTTGTAAGCAAGGCAGTAAAAATTTTAGTTGACAACTCAACATTTTTTTTTTTTATAATCAATTTTACGTAAAAATCAAATCTTTAAGAGGGTGTTTATCATGAAATATTCAAAGTTCACCGCAGTATTGTTAGTTATAGTTCTTGCATTCGTAAACGTCAGCACAGTATTTGCTTTCACCGATAACACCGAATTACATAGCTATACAAGTGAAAGCAAAGACACTGCCAAACTTACAGCTGGCACATTCATAACAGGCCTGGCAGGAGCGGCAATGAGCGAATCAGCTTTAACCGCAGTCGGTTCAGGAGCAGCAGCAGGAATCGCAGCAGTAACAGGAGTTGCTGTATCTCCAGTTGCTGTCGGAGCAGTCATTGTAGCAGGCACGGCGGCAGTAGCAGTGTGTGCGGTCAATAGCTTCATAGACTGGATATGGTAGCCAACAAAAAAGGGGCTTGAGGTTTTAACGCCTCTGACCCCTTTAACATTTTTGCTTTCCTGAATTCTTCCCTGATTCTTAGTCTGTCCAGCCTCTTGATTTCTCAATAGCTTTCTTCCAGCCTGCATAATCTTTCTCGCGTTCATCTGCTCCGAGTTCGGGCTTAAACTTTCTGTCTTCTGCCCAGTTAGCGCGAATATCTCCTTCATCCTTCCAGAATCCCACAGCAAGACCAGCCGCATATGCCGCACCCAACGCTGTAGTCTCATTCACGACAGGACGAACGACATCTGCACCGAGAATATCCGCCTGTAACTGCATGAGCAAATTGTTCACGACAGCACCGCCGTCAACTTTCAGAGCCGTTAATTTCTTGCCTGAGTCTTTCTCCATTGCCTCGATAACGTCTCTTGTCTGGTAGCATAAGCTCTCAAGTGTTGCACGGATTATATGCTCTTTCCTCACGTAACGCGTAAGTCCAACGATTGCACCTCTTGCGGTCATGTCCCAGTAGGGCGCGAACAGACCTGAGAATGCCGGAACGAAATATATTCCCGCTGAATCTTTCACCTTGCCTGCGTAATATTCCGTTACAGGGGCATCATCTACCATCTTCAAATTATCCCTGAGCCACTGAATTGCCGCACCTGCAATTGCGATTGAGCCTTCGAGAGCGTAATAGCATTTTCCCTTTTCGCGTGAATAGAACGCTGTAGTAAGCAAACCGTTCTTTGAAGGTATTGGTTTATCGCCAATGTTCATGAGCATGAAACAGCCTGTACCGTATGTGTTCTTTGCTTCGCCCTCGCTTAAACATGCCTGACCGAACAATGCCGCCTGCTGATCTCCTAAATCACCCGCAACTGGAATCTCCGCACCGAACGGACCCGATTTTGCCGTCATTCCGTAGACTGAGCTTGAGGGCATTATCTTCGGGAGCATTGACGCAGGAACCTGAAGCTCATTCATCATTGTCTCGTCCCATTCGCATGTTGCTATGTTCATCAGAAGGGTACGTGATGCGTTCGATACGTCCGTTACGTGAACACCGCCGTTAGGGCCGCCCGTTAAGTTCCAGATGAGCCATGTATCTGTATTGCCGAAAAGAAGCTCGCCTCTTTCAGCTTTTTCTCTTGCGCCTGGTACATGGTCAAGAATCCAGCGTATTTTTGTGCCGGAGAAATACGGGTTAATCAGAAGACCGGTAATGTCTTTAACTTTTCCTTCGCCTTTCTCGTTCTGACCCCAGCCCGGTTTTTTCAGCCATTCCGAACAGAAGTCCTGAGTCCTTGTGCACTGCCAGACTATTGCGTTATATATCGGTCTTCCTGTTGCCTTTTCCCATACTACTGTTGTCTCACGCTGATTCGTTATGCCTACTGCGGCTATCTCATCAGGTGATGCGTTTGCGGCCTTTAATGCGCCTCTGATTACGTCCTGAGTCCTGCTCCAGATTTCCATTGCATCATGCTCAACCCAGCCGGGATTCGGGAATATCTGCTCATGTTCCATCTGATATGATGCTGCAGGTCTTCCGTTTTTCGTGAACAGCATACAGCGCGTGCTTGTCGTTCCCTGATCTATTGCGGCTACATATTTCTTTTCCGTCATTGGAGCTTTTACCTCCTCGATTATTTTTTCTGTCTTGTGTTCCGTTTTTGCGTCTGCAGATGTTATTTCAGGTCTTGATGTCGCTTTTGAATCCGCAGATATTACTTCGGGCTTAATTCCTGCTTTTGCCTCTGGTGATGTTACTTCAGGTTTTGATGCTGCTTTTTTGCTTCCGAATAATTTAAACAACATGGCCTTAACTCCTGAGTTGAATTTGAACGGGGGCAGTGTGAATTTTTACATTATTCCGCAGGCGTGGCAGAAGTAGTAAGCGCATACAGCACCAACTAACGGCCCGACTACAGGAACCCATGAATATGCCCAGTCTGAATCTCCCTTGCCTGGAATCGGAAGTACGAAATGTGCAATTCTGGGACTTAAATCTCTTGCAGGGTTAAGCGCATAACCTGTAGGTCCGCCGAGTGCAGCACCAAGTCCGTAGATTATTCCCACGACAAAGAATGTTCCAAGTCCAGGTGTGAATCCTGCGCCTGCTACACCCTTCGAGAATACACACATGATTAACGTTACAAGGAAGAACGTTGCAATTGCCTCTGTGATGAAGCAGCATACTAGACTGCGTTCTTCTCTGCTCTTGTTGGGAGCTGTGCAGAACACTCCGAGTATTGACCCCTTGTCTGAGCCCTTCCAGTGACTCAGGTATGCAAGCCATACTACTATGCCTCCGC
>JAFPWQ010000063.1 GCA_017394925.1 Synergistaceae bacterium | reverse complement strand
TGCACGCGCGTTAATATCGCCATGCCATTTATGACGGCGCAATGATTCCTTCAGCTGATACCCGACATTCAGAACCGGATTAAGACTCGTCATTGGGTCCTGAAAGATCATCGAGATATTTTTTCCGCGAATGTCATTCATGTTAAGTGTGTTAATGTCCGTGCCATTGAATAATATTCTGCCTGATTTGATTCTTCCTGCCCAACCCTGAAGACCTATCACCGATAACATAGTTGCACTCTTTCCGCTTCCTGATTCGCCGACAATGCCAAGCACTTCACCCTTCCGAACATCAAACGTAACGCCTCCGACAGCTTTAACTTCTCCTGCTGACGTGAAGAATGACATGTGCAGATCTTCAACCTGTAATATATTCTCAGTCATGATTCATCACTTCCTTAGTTTAGGGTCTAACGCATCACGCAGACCGTCTCCGAGAAAATTAAACGCAAGTATCGTAATTGAGATTGCCGCCGCAGGAAAGAATAACTGCCACGGATACATTGAGAGTGTACTCACTGCATCATTGCTCAGAACTCCCCAGCTTGCCATTGGTGCGCTCACTCCCAGACCGACAAACGATAAGAATGCCTCTGTGAAAATTGCACCGGGAATCGAGAACGTGAGAGTAACCAGAACAGAACCCATTGCATTCGGGATTAAATGACGCAACAATATTCTCTTAGGTGAGGCTCCTATGACACGTGCAGCTAAAATAAATTCTTCATTCTTAAGTCTCATTATCTCAGCTCGTACTATTCTTGCCATTGGTGCCCAGTATGTTATGCCTAACGTGATGAATATGCTCTTAAGTCCCGGACCAACGACTACCATTAAGAGAATTACATATATCATCATTGGGACGCTGTATATCACATCAACAATACGCATCATGATGTCATCCGTCCGTCCGCCTGCAAAACCCGAAATGCCTCCGTAGATTACACCGATAAATAAGCTAATAATGCTGGCCATGAATCCAACAGATAATGAAATTCTTGCTCCGTACATCACACGAACGAATAAATCACGTCCGAATATATCAGTTCCGAACCAGTGAGATAAATTCGGCGGCTCATTGATTATCATGAAGTCCATTGCATCATATTCATACGGTGAGAGCATCGGACCGAATACCGCAAGAAGCAAAATCATCACGATCACAATCAGACCAAATAACGCTAGCTTATCATGCTTGAGTCTTCTCCATGCATCAGACCAGTACGTTAATGACGGTCTCATGATTTCCGAATGCATTTTCTGTTCTTGGGATAAAGGCTCAAAGAGTGAAGGGTCATATAGATTCATAATTTATCACCTCAGTTTGATTCGCGGGTCAATGAATGCGAGACATATATCCGCAATCAGGTTAAAGAGTACGAGTAACGCGCTGTAGAAAATCGTAACGCCCATTATTGTCGTGTAATCACGGTTCGTTATGCTCGTAACAAAGAACGTCCCCAGACCGGGAACACCGAATACATTCTCGACAACAAAGCTGCCCGTTAATATTCCTGCGGTCAATGGTCCAAGATACGTTATTACGGGTATGATTGCATTCTTCAGTGCATGAATGTAAATCACAGAACGCTCACGTAGTCCCTTAGAACGTGCTGTGCGGATATAATCCTGTTCAAGAACTTCAAGCATTCCCGAACGAATTAAACGCGAAATGAACGCCGCCGGATAACCTGCAAGAGTGATTGCCGGAAGAATTGCCGTTGATATTCCCTCCCAGAAGCCGACAGTAACCCACCCAAGCCTCCACGCAAATATATACACGAATGCCGCCGCGATTACGAAACTCGGAACTGTTACTCCTAATGTTGCAAGTATCATTGCGAGTCTGTCCTGCCATTTTCCGCGCTTCAATGCCGAAATGATTCCTGCAGGTATTCCCACAATCAACGCGAGTATTAACGCAATGCCTCCGACCATGAATGACGCAGGAAAGCCGGACGCAATTAACTCATTCACGCTCATTCCCTCGTAACGGTATGAAGGCCCTAAGTCCAGACATAAGACGTTGAGCAAATATCTTCCGTATTGAACATATAATGGGTCATTAAGATGATAACGGGACATCATTTTTTCGAGCACGAATGAAGGAATTGCTTTCTCATCTGTGAAAGGGCCGCCTGGAATCATTCTCATCATGAAGAAGGTTAAAGTGATGACAACAAACAGTGTGAGTAAACTTGCGAATATTCTTCTGAAAATGTATCTGCGCATTGAAGTTTATCAGCTCCTTTAAAAATACTGAAAGAAATTATATATTATTCCGAAAGTTTTTTTGTTGGAAACATGATAAAATAACCGAAATTTTTTCAAGGAGGTATTAAACATCCAATGAAAATTAAACCTTTTAGTTTTGTAGTTTTTTCACTGCTGATAATTTTTGCGGTTGTCAGCTTCGGAGGCTGCGGTGGAAGCAGTAATTCATTTAGCGGCGGTAATAATAATGAAAAGGGGGGGGTAACTGGTGCTGAGTATTATGTGCTTGATTTCGAGAATCCTGATACTGACGGAGACGGAATACCTGATGTCCTGGACTTGGGAGACATTGAAGAGAAGTATTACGGCAAAGATGACATAATCACCGACAGAAAAATTTCTGTGCCTTCACGTCATTATCTCGGCAGATTCAAGAGAGCTGTTGAAAGTCCTGACTCTTTTGTTGTAGATTTAACAGCAGGAACTGAATACACAGTTGAAATCTCGAAAGGTACTCAGTACGAGTTTCCAATCGCCGAGTCTGTTCCCAATGTTGAAATAATCAATCCTCAGGGAAATGCATTAAGTTTTCTTGATTTAGGAAGTTTTGATGAGAATTACGACTCAGAAGCGATAATCGACCTTTCTGATGATGTGATTGAGCTTTCTGTTTATCCTCCCGAAGAACCTTACACGGTTTGCCTTACGTTTACACCTGCTGCAACTGGTTCGTACAAGATAAATCTGAATCAGGTAATTTCAGATGATGGTGATTACGATAACGTAAAAACTCTTTTCGTCTACAAAGAGCTTCGCAATGACGACACAGATGAAGCCGGCTATTACAAACGCTTCAAATTTCAGGATGAAGACGGCAATGTAAGCGAAACAATAAGCATGACAGATATTACTGAGCTTAGAAAGGCTTACAACGTTACGCTGAGCAATTTAGTTAGAACATATATGGAATATGTCATCAGCGGAGACATCGAATGGAACGACAATGATTTTGTGCAGATAAACGAGTACGGTCTGGATGTCTATGCTTCGGTGTTATCAGACATCAGAAAGCAATACGGATTTTTCGATGATGAGAGTGATGATGAAGAAGCTGAAGAAGATGAAACCGACACTGAAGTTTCAAGTTCAGCTGCGAAAAAAAACGCTGATGGTACATCAATTCCTTCAGAGTTGTTAGGAATTCCTTACGAAGATATGTTTCAGCTAGGAGCAGGATTTTTTGGTATAACAGGCGTAAAATCTCAGGGCGATGCCATAAAGGAGTTTAATCTGGCTGTTCCGAAAACGAAAAACGTAAAGGCATTTTACACAGCGAAATTCATATCATCTCAGCAAGAACGTGAAGCACTTTCAAAGACGAATGCAAATGCTTCAGTTGCAATCGGAGGTTTTGGAGTTAATGCAGGTTATTCATCAGGAAGCTCGTTCAAATTTGGTCTGACCTCAACGACACTTGTCATCCACTATGAAGAAGCTGAAGTAAAGTATCGTTATCTGAATACATCAAATTATCAGCTGAAAGATGCGGCTAAAACACTTCTAGCAAAAGGCTCATCTGGTTTCAGAAACGAATACGGCGATTATTTTGTGGCAGGATACAAATACGGCGGAACTTATGATGCTTTCATTTCGATAACGACAGATACAACTGAACAGCTTGAGGAAGTAAAAATGCATCTCGCAGCAAATTACAACTCTGTGGGCAAGGCTGCAAGTGCTGATATAAGTAATGAGACGAAAGATTTTCTGAAAAAGAGGAATGCACTTGTTACTGTTGAAATCAGGACTGCCGGAATTGATACAGATGGTAATGCCTCAAAAGTAACAACCCATGACAATGTGGATGATGGAATCGGCGGTGTAGCATCACAGCTTGAAGACTTCAGAGCAAAATTGAAGAAATCTAAACCGAGCGATTATATGCCGTGTTACGTAATGCTGAAACGTTACCGTTCATTAGATCCTGTTCTGCTTCAAATGGAAAAGGATAACGAAAGCGGGCTGCTTCCGATAAAAGCTGCTCATTCGAAAAAAATCCTGCAGTTCAACAAAGTTTTTATGACCCTGCAGTCTTACTATAATGTAATCAGAGACCTTGACGCACTGAAAATCGACCAGGAAGTCAAAAATCAACTTGGCGATGAATACGATGACATTGCCGCTGAGGTGCAGGCATACGGCAACAGTTTTTACGTGGAAAGCAACGCCAAAAATATGGAGGCTGCGCGGAAGAAAATTGTCAATATGAGTTCCAGAGTTAAAGCTCTCGGCGATCGTTATGCGTTTTATCGTGCTCTCATGGGTTTCCAGGCAAAGGAGAAGGCATACAAACCAAGCGTTGTAACTGACAAACCTTACGGCCCGAACGGAGGTTCAATAGGCACAATGTTATATAACGTGAGTACGGCAGTTACATCGGATCTTAATGCAGGTAAGCAGCATACCAAAGAGATTGAGCAGTATTCCGGAAGAGAATGGAATATAGACGACCTTGATGCAGGTGAAGGCTATATCTTCTGCCACATAAGAATTGTCGCGAATAATACGCATGACGATGAACGTACTGCTTATTACCCGACAATTGCTACAAGAAAGCCAACCTACTTCTTTAAGTCCGGTGCGGCTCGCTGGAATGAGTGGAAGTTTATTTTGCAGAGCATGAGATTCACTAAGGAACTGTACCCGTTCCTCGGATTGGACTAATCAGAGACATTTAAGCCTTCTCTCTCAAGGGGAGGCTTTTTTTATGGTCAAGCTGTTATAATAAACGCATTCCAAATTTTAACAGGAGGTATTTTATCTTGAAGTCTAAATTTATTTTATCCTTCATGCTTGTACTTTCATTATTCGCGTTTGCATCACTTGCAGCCGAACCTGCGAAGTTCCACATCGGAATCATGACCGGCACAGTCTCACAGAGCGAAGATGATTTACGCGGTGCAGAGTTAATGATCAAGATGTACGGAGATTCATCAAAGGGCGGAATGATTACGCACGTTACGTACCCTGATAATTTCACGTCCGAGCAGGAGACAACAATAAGTCAGATAGTCGGACTTGCGGATGACCCGTTAATGAAAGTCATCGTAGTGAATCAGGCCGTACCCGGAACAGCGGAAGCCTTCAGACGAATCCGTGAGAGACGCAATGACATTCTTCTTCTTGCGGGTGAACCTCATGAAGACCCGATAGTAATATCCGAAGCAGCAGATGCATCAACTCACACTGACCACATCGGACGCGGTTACACTATTCCGTTGGGCGCAAAGAAAATGGGAGCAGATACATTTGTGCATATCTCATTCCCAAGACACATGAGCTATGAGACACTTGGACTCAGACGTATCATTATGGAAGAGGCCTGCAAAGATTTAGGAATCAAGTTCGTGTTCGAGACAGCACCAGATCCGACCGGTGATGTAGGTGTAGCCGGAGCACAGCAGTATATTCTTGAGAACATGCCTTCATGGATTGAGAAGTACGGAAAGAATGCGGCGTTTTTCTGCACGAATGATGCTCACACTGAGCCGTTATTGAAACAGGTTGCGGCACTCGGAGGTTATTTTGTCGAAGCAGATTTGCCCTCGCCGTTAATGGGTTATCCCGGTGCATTAGGCATTGACCTTTCAGCAGAGCAGGGAGACTGGCCCGCAATCCTCAAGAAAGTTGAAGACGCAGTAGTCAAAGCAGGCGGAAAAGGACGCATGGGTACATGGGCATATTCATGGGGCTATACGACATCGGCGGCACTTGCTGAATTCGGCAAACGTTTTATTGAATCAGGCAAGAGCAAAGACGAGTATATCGGAACGGCTCAGGCACTCAAGGACATGAGAGCAGCATATGATGAATTCTGCCCGGGCGCACACTGGGGTGCAAGCTACTTTACGGATGCGGCAACAAAAGTACGCAATACGAAGTTCATTCTTTTACGTCAGGATACATACGTGTTAGGCGGCGATTATCTCGGACTTGCTGACGTTGAGATTCCTGAAAAATATTTCGAGATCCGCATGGCTCCTTCAGCAAAATAAAATTCATTCACACAATGCAGTTTTAAATTTTCAGTCTTAAATGGGAGTGCGCGAATCATTAACGCATTCCCTTTTTCGTATTTTCACAGAGAGGTGATTTAATTTGTCAGAAAGTAACAGCATGCCATTGTTAGAACTTGAGCACATCGGCAAAGAGTTTTACGGGAACAGAGTACTCACTGATATATCATTCGGAATAATGCCCGGAGAAATAATTGGTCTTGTCGGTGAGAACGGAGCAGGAAAATCGACGCTCTTAAACATTCTTTTCGGAATGCCGGTTATTTCTTCAACTGGAGGCCATGAAGGAAGCATACGCCTTGACGGAAAGCCTGTTAATTTTTCATCACCGAATCAGGCATTAGCGGCAGGTATCGGAATGGTACATCAGGAGTTCTCATTGATACCGGGCTTCACTGCAACGGAAAATATTTTGCTCAACCGTGAAGTCCTTAACGGCTCTCTCATGAGTTATGTATTCAGTGAGAGAGTATCAACGCTTGACCGTGATGCAATGCTTAAGAGAGCGAGTGATGCACTTAATGCGTTAGGCGTAAACATCAGTCCGAACATGACGGTTAATGAGATGCCCGTAGGTTACAAGCAGTTCATAGAGATAGCAAGAGAGATTGACCGAAAGAACACGAGATTATTATTCCTTGATGAACCCACAGCAGTACTCACAGAACAGGAAGCAGAATTATTATTGATAGCCCTGCGGAAACTTGCAAAAAAAGGAATAGCAATCGTGTTTATCTCTCACAGATTAAGCGAAGTAAAAACACTTTGCAGCCGTATTATTGTTCTCAGGGACGGAAAACTCATAACTGATTCGCCTGCTGAATCACTAACG
>JAFPWQ010000005.1 GCA_017394925.1 Synergistaceae bacterium | reverse complement strand
TTGACTTCCTGCATTCTTTTAACAGCCTCCGCTTAAAATGACATGTGGCATATATCTTATCATATTAAGGTCATATTAAGGGGGTTAATCTCATCACAGAAATGTAAACCTGAAAAAACTTTTTTTGGTTTACGCTTTTTTTGCGGGTTCTTTAGTCGTTGTATGTGAAAAAAATTCGTGATAATCTCTCTTGTGATTATTAATTGCACAGGAGGAAAGTTTTTTTGATTTTCGACAGCATAAAAAAAGTTCTGGGTTTAGACCCTAATGACAGAGCACTGAAAAAATACACATCACTTGCTGAAATCGTCAACTCATATGCAGATGATGTTCACTCAAAATCAGATGACGAAATCAAATCGCGTTTCATGGAACTGAAATCACATGTTCAGGAAGATTCAGAATCGCTCGATGATGTTATGCCTGAAGTATTCGCAATCGTCAGGGAAGTCAGCGAACGAACAATCGGACTGAGGCATTATGACGTTCAATTAATCGGAGGGATGACTCTTCATGACGGACGCATTGCCGAAATGAAAACAGGTGAAGGAAAAACTCTCGTTGCTACTCTTGCCGTTGTCCTGAACGCAATGAAGGGTGAAGGAGTTCATCTCGTTACAGTGAATGATTATCTCGCTAAACGTGATGCCGAATGGATGAAGCCGATATACAACTTTCTTGGTCTCACTGTAGGCGTGATTTATCCCTACATGCCCAATGATGAAAGATACAATGCGTACATGTCAGATATAACGTACGGCACAAATTCAGAATTCGGATTCGATTATCTGCGCGATAATATGGTCATGACTTCTCAAGATATGGTGCAGAGGGGACATAGCTTTTGCATTGTTGACGAAGTAGACTCGATTCTGATTGATGAAGCACGAACACCGTTAATCATTTCGGGGCCTTCGGATGATGACGCAGATTTATACGTGAAAGCAGACAATGCCGCTCGAATTCTCAAAGAGGGCAGCGATTACGAGAAGGACGAAAAAGAACGCAGTATCTCAATGACAGAGGCAGGAATTCAGAAATGTGAAGACTATCTCAAGATACCCGGATTATTTTCTGACGCGGCACATTCGGATTTAGCGCATAGAGTCGTGCAATCACTCAAAGCTCACAGACTGTATAAACGCGACACGGATTATGTGGTCAAAGACGGAGAAGTAATCATAGTTGACGAATTCACCGGGCGTTTAATGATCGGGCGAAGATATTCTGACGGTCTTCATCAGGCAATCGAGGCAAAAGAACGCGTGAAAGTCGGACGAGAGAGTCAGACACTCGCGACTATAACCCTGCAGAATTACTTCAGAATGTATCACAAGCTCGCAGGCATGACAGGTACGGCCTCAACAGAAGCAGAAGAATTCAAAGAGATATACGGCCTTCAGGTTGTGAGCATACCAACGCACAAGAAAATGATTCGCAATGACCTTCCTGATGTGATATTCGCGACTGAGCATGAGAAATTCAGCGCAGTAACTGATGAAGTGCAAGAGTGTCATAAACGCGGTCAGCCTGTTCTTGTCGGCACAACATCAATCGAAAATTCCGAACGTGTAAGCAAATTACTCAAGGCGAGAAAGATTCCTCATCATGTGCTCAACGCAAAGTATCACGAGAAGGAAGCATACATTGTTGCTCAGGCAGGCAGAGAAGGTGCAGTTACCGTTGCTACGAACATGGCCGGACGAGGAACGGATATTATGCTCGGCGGTAATCCTGAATTCTTAGCACGCGATAAAACACAGAACAGTGATGACCCTTCAGAGTATGAACGTTATCTGAAAGAATTCACTGAGACATGCAAGGCTGAACATGAACGCGTAGTAGAACACGGCGGACTTGCCATAATCGGAACAGAGAGACATGAATCAAGACGTATCGATAATCAGCTCAGAGGGCGTTCGGGCCGTCAGGGTGATCCTGGAGTATCGAGATTCTATTTGTCGCTTGAAGATAATCTTTTGCGTTTATTCGGCTCTGAGAGAATACAGCCGTTAATGGGCAAGCTCGGCATGAAGGACGGAGAAGCAATCGAGTCATCAATGCTGACGAAAATAATCGAGAACTCGCAGAAGAAAGTTGAAGAGATGCATTTTGACATCAGAAAGCAGTTGCTCGCCTATGATAACGTCATGAATCAGCAGAGGGAAGCTATATATGCAGAACGCGAATCGATTCTTACGACTCCTGATGAAGAAATGCCCGCATACGGCTGGGATATAGTTGAAGGCGTAATCAACGGAATACTCGACAAATATTTTCCTGAAGACAAATCGAATGCAGAAGGTGAACGTGCAGCCTCAAGATTACGCGCGTTATTCGGTGCAGGTGCTGAGTGCGGAATTGCGAAAGTCGATAACCGTCTTGATATGGAAGGCATGAGAGACGAAATCATTGATACAGTGAAATCACGTTACGATTCAAAAATGTCTGAGCTGAATGCAAATCCGCAAGCTAATCTCGCAGGAAGTATAATCCGGCATATATTGCTGAATACGTTAGACTCAGCATGGAGAGATCATTTATTGGGCATGGACGAATTAAGGCGCGGTATCGGACTTCGTGCAATCGGTCAGAAAGACCCGCTGATTGAATATCAGTTTGAGTCATTCAATCTGTTTCAGGATATGACATCAAGAGTGAAAGATACATTCAGTGAGCAGATATTCAGAGTAAAGATTCTGAGTGAGAATACGAGACGTGAACGCAAAATGAATCTCGAAAAGCAGGAATTCATGAGCGCGGCACAGAGACAGGAACATAATCCGCATGAGCCGGTAAAGAAGGGCGTTAAGATTGGGCG
>JAFPWQ010000062.1 GCA_017394925.1 Synergistaceae bacterium | reverse complement strand
GGAGACAGCAATAACATTCCTGCTTTGGCCATGAATGAATCTTTTACTTCCTGAACGAGCAATGACTTTAAGCCCTGCATTATTCCTTCGCCGAGCTTTAACGCAATATTTCCGCTGAAACCATCAGAGACAATCACATCTGCCTTGCCGTAAACTATATCATTGCCTTCAATATAGCCCTGAAAATTGAGATTCTCTTTATGCTCAATAAGTTCACGTGCGGCTAATACAGTGTCATCGCCCTTAATATCTTCTGTGCCGTTTGAGAGTAATTTTATGTCGGGATTTTCAACATTCATGATCTTATGCGAGTATATATTGCCCATGAGCGCAAATTGAAGCAAATTCTCAGGCTTGCATCTCACTGTCGCTCCGACATCAAGCATGAACGAAAATTTTCCCGTCATCGATGGAATCGGAACACCTAATGCTGGTCTGTCGATTCCTTCAAGACGACCGACAATAAGAACTCCTCCGGCTACAATTGCGCCCGTACTGCCTGCACTGATACAGCCCTGAGCATCGCCGCGCCTCACCATTTCCATTGCTACACGAAGACTTGAATCTTTCTTTTTCCGAATCGCATTTGCTGGATGTTCATCGGGATCTATTATCTCGGTTGCATGTTCGATATGTATTCGCGGGTGCGATTGAAGACATGACTTTATGCGTTCAGTATCACCAGTGAGAATTATCTCTATGTCATCGAATTTCTTGCACGCCTCGTATGCTCCTTTGCATATTTCAGAGGGTGCATTGTCTCCTCCCATTGCATCAAGTGCGATCGTTATTCTGCGTTCACTCAAAATTTTTTCTCACCTGCCTTCACTCTAAGATTTTAATTCAATCTAAGACTTCAATAATAAAGCGGCCTACAAATATTTCTCTGTCGCCTACTCTGGTTCTTACACTTACGATTTTTCTTCCGTCATGATTTACTCCGACCTTTGCACGCGCTATTAATACATCACCGACATGTGCATGGCCTTTATACTCACCGCGCATTGAGTCTATAATTACGTTGGCTGCCTTTATCGCCGCAACTGCAATCGAGCTTGCCTGTGAGTAAATATAATTGTCGCTCACTATGTCCGTGAATCTGAATGCCATTTCCTTCACTGTCTGAAGAACTGACAACGCCCATTTATCCGGCTCAAGGTCAAGTAATTCACCGATAACTTCACTGGGACTTAATGACTGCAATTTTGACAGTGCAGTTTGTGCCATCGTTCTGATTCGTTCTCTGAGTTCGGGAACTCCCATTAATGCGCGGTCTAATCTGACGGTTGATATGCTGACGTTTAAACTTGCGGATAATTCATTATCTGTAGCCATTGGATTCAATGCGAGGAGCTTCGCAAGTTTATCCTGACGTTTTTTTCTTTCGGACTGAGATTTTAGCACCTGGTCTTAATACCTCATTGCAAGTTTAAATTTTTGGCGCAAAGTATATATTTCATGTTTGAATTCGTCAAGCATAAACGCAAAAATAAAACCCCTCCCGTTAATTGAGAGGGGCAATCGTTAATTTCAATTTCAATCTCAGAACTGCACAAACGCAGGAGTATCTGCAGGAGCATTAAGCAAACTCTTCAGTTCGTCATCAAGTTTCAATAACGTTATCGAGAAGCCTTCCATGTCTAACGATGTCATGTAATTTCCGACAATGGTCTTTGCGATTTTGATTCCCTTTGACGCAAGAACATCATTCACATGCTTATTCGCAACAAAGAGTTCCATTAATGGAGTTCCGCCCATGCCGTTGACCAGAAGAGCAACTTCATCACCAGAACCGTAAATGCCTTCACCCAGAATTTTCTCAAGCAGCTTATCCGCGATATTATTCACGCTTGAGATTTTCTCTCTGTGAGTTCCGGGTTCACCATGAATTCCAATTCCGATTTCGATCTCATCATCTGCAAGGTCAAAGCTGGGTTTACCTGCCGCAGGAACTGTACATGCATTAACGGCCATTCCCATTGAACGGACGTTAGCGATTACTTTTTCGGCAACACGTTTAACGTCCGCAAGATTCATTCCTGATTCAGCTGCTGCTCCTGCTATCTTGTGAACTAAAACAGTCCCGGCAATTCCTCGTCTGCCTGTCGTCCACGTTGAATTTTCGACTGCTACGTCATCCGCAACTATGACCTGCTCAACGTCAATGCCTTCATCACGTGCCATATCTGCGGCCATCTCGAAGTTCATGACATCGCCCGTGTAATTCTTGATGATGAGCAATACACCTTTTCCTCCGTTCACAGCCTTTACTGCCTCGTAGACCTGATCGGGAGTCGGTGATGTGAAGACTGCACCCGCAACCGCACCGTCAAGCATTCCTTTTCCGACAAAACCGCCGTGTGAAGGTTCATGACCAGATCCGCCGCCTGAGACTAACGCAACTTTCGGAGTTGCACCCTTCGCACGCACTAGCACTTCAAAACCTTCAAGACGCTTCACGTATTCAGGATACGCCGCTGTCATTCCGTCGAGCATCTCGCTTACGATGTCATCTACTCCGTTGATTAATTTCTTCATTGTGAATTCATTCCTCCTCTTATAATTTCATTGCCCCACGTGATTCTTCTGCAACCGCAAGAACAGAATCAATCGGACTTCCTGCTGCTGCTTCTACTGCCGCGCATATTGCACCTTCAACTAACGGAGCATCTGCTATAACTGCATGAATATTTTCGTCTTCGTTTTCAAGTAATTCAATTGCAGTCTCTGAACTCATTATGCTGCTGCCGATGTCCGCGATTATCACAACTCCGTCTCCTGAATCTGCCTCACGTATTGCCGTCATGATTCTCGCCGCGTCAGTTCCCATTGAGCCGTCCTCAAGTCCTCCTGCAGGTATTATTCCTGAATGACCCTGTGCCATTTCACGAGCAAGATCACAGACTCCTTCCGCTATTTTCCAGCTGTGAGAGGCTATTACGATTCCTACCATGATTCTATTTCCCCTTCAGATAATCACAAATTGCTTCAAGCATGAGCGTTGCAGATGTTGCTCCTGGATCCTGATGGCCTATACTGCGTTCACCGAGATAGCTCGCGCGTCCTTTCGTGGCGATTATGGTCTTCGTGTATTCAACTCCTTCATGAGCAGATTCGATTGCCGCGTCTAATGCATGAATCATATCTGCTCCTTCTGAAATTTTTTTTGCGTATGTCTCACTCGCAGGGATTATTGCATCAAGCATTGTCTTTTCTCCGCGTACTGCCTTGCCTCGTTTCTGAATTCCTGCAATCGAGGCTTCAAATACTGCTTTCATGTCCTGCGAATCAATTTCTGTTTTGCCGGCTAAGATTTTCCCGGCTTCCATGTATGCAGTGCCGTATAAAGGCCCTGACGCTCCGCCTACTGTCGATAGTAACGTCATGCCTGCCTTCTTTAATGCTGCGCCTATGTCTGACTCGTCCGGATTCACTTTCTCAAGCACAGCTTTAAATCCTCTGGCCATGTTGATGCCGTGATCTGAATCGCCGATTTCACGGTCTAATTCCGTTAGATAATCTTTATTCGCGATTATTCGTTCCCCTATTAGTGAGAGGCATTTATATATACTTCCTGGCATAATTCCGCCTCCTGTTATGAGAAAAATTTTTGATGTGGATTGAATTGAAAAGATATTACCGCGAAAAATTTTTACTGGCAACTCATGAAATTATTTCAGTTTTTCTCTGAGCGTCTCAATCTCCTTCATGCTGACTCCAATTTTCAATGCGTATCTCTCTGCCGCGTCTTTGAGATTCACTTCCGCAATATCCTTCACTCCGAACATGGCCGCAAGGAATGGTCTAATCTCATTGTCCGCAACATAATCATAATCGCGTGAATGTGATTCAATCCCGAAATAGTTATAGAATGATACGAGAAAGTCATCAACAACTTCATCTGCACCTGCACCCATAAGACACTCAATTACAGCAGAAAATAATCCGGCTCTGTCCTTGCCTAAATCACAGTGAATCAAATACGGCGGCTCATTCATGGCCATAAACTTAATGCCTTTTGCGACTCCATTCTGAAAATCCTTCGACATAAATTTTGTGTTCATCTTTAATCCGATATATTTCTGCGTGCTGTAATACGTCTCATTAAAGCCCGTCAATGCCTTCATGCTTTTATCAGAGTCCGCAAGATTAATGAAAGTTTTCACTCCTGCTTCACGTGCTGCATTATCGGCGATAACATTGCGGTTGCCCCATGCTTTTACAGGTGATGACGAACGATATAATTTTCCCTTTGCGATTCCTGTCGTGTTAATCTCACGGAAGTTCGCGAACTCCTTATCACTGAGATATGCATAGTCAGCTCTCTCTTTGCTCATACGCTTTGACAAATTGCGGTAAAAAGTCTTCTTGTATGATTCACCTTCTGCAATAGAGGCCATGAATACGAATACAAGAATGAATCCTAAAATTATGCGTGCTCTCTTCATCATGATTTACTCCTCATTGCCTAATAGACTATATACTGCTTCGGGCTGCTGATTTGCCTGTGCGAGCATAGCACTTCCCGATTTGCTTAATATCTGGAACTCAATGAATCTCATTGTAGATCTGGCCATGTCCGCGTCAGTTATACGGCCTTGTGCATCATTGAGATTTTCTCCTGAATTCGAGAGATTCAGTACTGCATGTTCTAGTGCATTGCTGTATGAGACTATTTGAGTCCGCTGTCTGACTACCATATCAATGGCATCGTCAAGAATTCCCGTTGAACGCATAGCAGACTCGCGGGTCATAACGTTCACTTTGTCGAGGCTCAGCATTTCAGATGTTATATCCCCAAACTGGACAGTGAAATTCTCTGACTGATTCGTTCCCGCCTGAAAAATTATTCTGCTGTTCCTTAAATGCACATCTCCCGTGTAACTTCCTTCTGATGAAAGCGTATAATTATCTGCGTTTGAATCCCACAATGCCATAATTCCCGACATCGTATCAAATTCAACATCAATATCATCTCTTAATGCGCCTTTAATGACATTGCCCGTTATCACTGTGCCGTTCGCTAATGCTTCGTCCGAATTCATATCATAGATTGAAATGATATACTCGCCCTCTGATGATTCCTGAACCGTATTCAGACCAAGCGCATTAATCAGATCATCACTTCCTGAAAAAACAAGCTCGCCTTCTTTACCTGGAATTGCACTGCGTATAACAAGCGCGGCATATTCTTTTCCGTCATGAATATAAACATCCGTAAGCTCAGAAAATTTCCCGGCATTGTCCGTGTATTTCCCCTGCCCAAGTCCAATAGCAATTGCATCATTCAGTTTTGCGGCTACATCATAAAGCGAGTCTTCTCCGTACAGAGTTATATTTGCTGTCTTAGTGTCTCCCTGAGTTATCGTGAGCGTCTGAGGCTCTGAGATTATGAACGTTCCTTCTGACGTGTAGAACTGCGGAATCTCCCGTAAAGTGTTAGGTGTGTATTCAGATGCAAGTCTCACTGTCTCGTCATTAGAATCATCCGCAAAGTATATATTTACTCCCTTAATCGTACTGAGATTCACATTGCCCACAACTACATATGCTTCTGTTCCTTCTGAAATATTTATATTGCTGCCGTTAAGATTATCTGTTCCTGTTATGCGGTATACCCCGTCTGAATTTATGCTCAGTGTTCCGTCTTCATAGCTCCAGTTTTCATTTGATGATGACGCGTTTACATCCGCAAGATTTATTTCGGTGTATGCTGTGCTGAGTATTGCGTCTTTGCGTTTATCTTCTGCCGTGTTGATGATATTGCTCTTCTGAATCTGTGCCGTTCCGGGATTCGCTTTAATTTCTATTCTGTAATCACTTTCGGCCTTCACAATTTGATTCGCTTTTTCATATCCGGCTGTCTTTCCGTTGAGCCTGATTTTTAGATTCTCATCACTGGTTGACCAGAAAGCTCCCGATGTACCGTCAAGCAAATTTTTTCCGTTGAAGTTCGTGTATGTTGCTATATGCTGAATCTGATCTCTTATCCCGTCTATTTCTTCCTGTATGTGCTGCCTGTCCTGCGATGTAAGCGTATCATTACTTGCCTGTACGGATAACTCGCGCATTCTGTGAAGCATGTTATTTGCATCTCCGAGTGATCCTTCTGCCGTCTGTAACAAACTCATTCCGTCCTGAACATTTCGCACGGCCATGTCGTAAGCACGAATCTGTGAACGCATTCTCTCACTTATCGCTAAACCAGAAGCATCATCTGCCGAAGAGTTTATGCGAAGCCCTGTTGCTAACGGCTGAATCGATTTCTGAAGCATTGTGTCAGTCGCTCTGTTCATGTTCAATGCTGACAGTGCGGTTATGTTGTTATTGATGATCATTCATGTATCATCCCTTGCATTTGAATTTTCTGGATTTGATACACATTATCGGTCATGAGAGCGAAAAAATAAATCTGCACTTGACATGAAAAAATTTTTTTCACAGAATTAATTCATCTTTCACAAATTTATTTTTCACAAAGGAGGCTTCATCATGAACATGAATATTAACACTAAGCACAAGAAAATTATATGTGCAGTCATTGCAGGCGTGATTATTCTCATCACAGGCTATGCGGTCTTAAGGTCATTGCTCATGTATTCAGGTACGCAGGTGAACATG
>JAFPWQ010000061.1 GCA_017394925.1 Synergistaceae bacterium | reverse complement strand
TCTGTCTGAAGATCGCCGGCTGATCATATAATCTCCTCTGTGATTTTGGGAATGCATTATGTTCGTCTTCATTCGGTGATGTCAGTCGGGCCTCCTCAAAACCCTCCTGTGCTCTTCTCTTCTGTGTGTATATTTCATAAAGTGTTCTGCCTCTTTGAGGTGCCTGAATAGTTCCCTGCTGAACGGGTACCTGTATGACCGGCGGCTGCTGAACCTGAGGCTGTCCCTGTTTGTTTTCAGGCTTCTCAATCGCTTTCGGTCTTATGAGAGGCGCATGGTCTGCTCCTTCCGGGAACGTTGCAATAAGTGTTACGTGAACTTTTTCACCGAGCGTTTCATCGATAACATGTCCCCAGATAACCTGTGCTTCAGTGTCTGCTCTTTCTTCTATGATTGAGGCCGCATCTGCCATTTCACTCAGCATGATTTCTGCTCCCGTTGAGACATTAAGCAATATACCTTTTGCTCCTGTAACCGGCATTGTCATTAACGGTGAATCAAGTGCGCTCTGTGCTGCTTTACGTGCGCGGTCTTCGCCTCACCCTCACCCATTCCCATTATGGCCGTTCCTGCGCCTGTGAGAATTGCTTTTATGTCTGCAAAGTCGAGATTAACAAAGCCCGATTTCGTTATTAAGTCCGTAACTCCCTGTACAGCCTGACGAAGAACTTCATCAACTTTCTTGTAGGCATCTACTATTTTTATTTTCATGCCGTTATCCATTTCAAGAAGTCTCTGATTCTCAACGATAAGCAATGCATCTACATTCTTCTTTAAATCCTCAATTCCGCCTTCAGCTGTTCTCATTCGTCTGCCCATTTCAAAACCGAACGGCTTCGTTACGACTCCGACAACGAGAACTCCCATGTCCTTAGCAGCTCCGGCAATTACGGGTGCGGCTCCTGTTCCTGTTCCGCCTCCCATGCCCGCAGTAACGAAAAGCATATCAGCTCCCGTGATATATTCTTTGATTCTGTCTATGCTTTCTTTGGCCGCGTTGGCTCCTTTCTGAGGGTCTGCACCTGCACCAAGTCCGCGCGTTAGTTGTTCGCCGAGAATTATTTTATTCGGGGCCTGATTCATGTCTAAGGCTCTTGCATCTGTATTAGCCGCAACAAAATCCACTCCCTGAACGTTAGACTCTATTATGTGGTTAAGTGCATTGCCTCCGCCGCCGCCGACACCAAAGACTACTATCTTTTCATTCTGCCGGTTATTATTGCTCGTGAGCTTGAATAACTGATCCTGATTCATTTAACCGCTCTCCTCCTATAAATGTCCGTTGTCCTTCAGAAAAAATTATTTTATTGTATTTTTTCAGGCATTACAAGTTTGCACTAAAACAGCTTTTTGAATCTGTCCGCAAGCCTCACCATAATTTCGCCGAAGTTCTTGCGCTTTGATGTGCCGTCTTCATCATCGTCATAGCCGTCATCTTCATACTCGTCTCCTGAATCATCATAGTCCTGATCATCACCGTCATAAGGTGGTTCGTCATATCCGACGGGCTGTTCACGTTCGCGGACTCTTTCCTGCGCTCTTGTCTGAGTCTGAATATCGCGGTTCTCGAATCTTTCATCTTCGGACATGAATAAATACTTGTCGCGTTCAGTCAGAACATGATATTTAAGAATTCCTGCGGCACTGACATATGCGGCATTATCGAGTCCCGGCGGCATTCTGTATACGGGTTCTTCGGCTTTGCGTACGGGCATCTGCAGAACATCGCCTAACATCATTTCGAGTCCGGGTGTATCTGAAACTCCGCCCGATAAAATTATTCCGCCTGGATAATTCTGCGGTGTGCATTCGGCAAGAGCAATGCGGATATAATCATTAAACAGCTCTTCGATCCGCGCAAAAATAATCTGATACGCAAGATCTACATCAATTCCTTCACGCCTCAAATCATCTTCGCTTGTCGTGAATATTCTCTTCTTTAAGTGTTCAGCTTCTCCGAACGAAATATGCAGGACTGTAGCTAAATCACTCTTGATGTGATCTCCTCCGATCGGAATACTCAGCACCCGAAACGCACGGCCTCCCCTGTAAAGCACTATGCCCGTTGTCCCTCCGCCAATGCATATTGATATACAGCCTAGACGCATTTCTTCTTCGTAGACCGCACCAAGTGATGATGCTAACGGTTTAAGCACAAGGCCTTTAACATCGAGTCCTGCTGTCTGTACGCAGTTTCTCACTGTCTGCTCGTATGTCATTGGAACTGATACGGTCTGAAGCCAGATGTCTAACTTGTTGCCGTTCATGTTTAACGGGTCGCTCACCGGGACTCCGTCAAGTTCATAGTTCATGGGGATTCTGTGAATCGGACTCATGTTGCCGCGTTTCGGAAGATCATATATTGCACGCCTGATTACACGCTCAAGATCTTTTTCTTCAACGCGCGACTCTCTGTCTCCCAGTGTTATCATTCCATGACTCGATTCGCTCTTAACTTCCTGCGCATTAAATGCCACTGTTACGCTCCTGAGTCTGTCTGCTGATATGCCGGTTATGCTCTGGGCTTCTTCAAAGGCTCTGCGTACTGAATTACACGCATTAGGAACGCTCGTTATAACTCCTTTGGATATGCCGCTTGAAGGTGCGTTGCCAAAGCCTATAACCTGCACAGAATCAGGGTAACGTCTGTCCTTCTTCGCAACTATCATAGTAGTTTTCGTTGTTCCCATACTCAGACCTACAATAAGTCCGTCAGATCTTTCCGGCATCTTTTTACGTTCCCTTCTTTAATGATTCGTGATTTGTGTTAAAGCATTATATTATAATTTACGCAATGAAATTTTCCCCTCATATGTCGCATCTATTATATGATTGCCGCCCTCGTTTATCAGCCTCGAAAATATTTCATCAATTGTTCCGCCCAAATCCTGACCAGGATATTTATCACGCTGTAACTGAATCTCAAATCTCTGTGTTCCATGCGATAACTGCAGGATAAATAAATCCATTCCCGCGCGGCGTTCCCATGTGATTTCATTCGCGGCCTCAAACCATTTGTAATTTTTAAACTCATCAATGAATGACGCAATCACTTCTGTAGATAACGGCGACTTAAAGACTCCGTAAATATTCGGCGTTTCTTCTTCTTCGATCTCGTTTATCTTCCAGACTAAATGACCAGCATCATCATCGTTCTGTCTTCCCGGTGAATTCTCCCACATTTTGCCTTCCCGTGAAATGCACCAGATTTTTCCGCGCCATTGTACTTTTATCCATGCATGAAGCCATTCAATTTTGGTCGTGAATTTCCCCCATGATGAACTCGTCTCTACTTTGACCGGCATATCACGTTCAAGAAATTCTTTTATCCCGTCCGCGTCCTTATACATATACGGCCAGAACGTTAAGCATCTCTTCGGGAATATTTCCCATAGTCTTTGTTCCAGTATATTAGACTGCGCTATGACCTGGTAATCATCAAGTGCAAACCAGTAACGGTAATCTCTGATATACATTATGCATCCTGCAAGCAGCGCAAGAAAATAAATTCCTCGAAGACGGCGCACAATTTATCACTGTGAGAATAAACACGAGCCGTAAATCTTTATCTCTGGTTCAAGTTTTATTCCCGTGCTGTTATATACTCTCTGAGCGCATAGTTCTATCAGCTCAATCACATCTGAACTTGAAGCATGGCCGCGATTAAGAATAAAATTTGCGTGCATGTCAGATACAACTGCATCTCCTGCGCTCAAGTTCTTACATCCGCATTCATCTAATAATTTTCCGGCTGAATACCCTCCTGGATTCTTGAACGTACAGCCTGCATTTTTATGTCCATGAGGCTGCTTTGCTCTCATCATCATGAAGTTCTCAAATATTTTCTGGTCTTCGTGCTGTGAGGGTCTGAAGGTCATACGCACTGATACTATGATTCTCTTTTCGTCTGCAAGGCCGCAATGCCTGTACGAGTAATCTATCATGCTGTTATTGCGATTGATGATCTCTCCGTCAGATTCAATTGTGATTACGTTATCGATGAGTTCACACACTCCATGACCACCTGCTCCTGCATTACCTGCTATTGCTCCGCCGAGTGTACCCGGAATTCCTGCGGCAAATTCAAGTCCTCCGAGATTATGTTCGCGTACTTCCTTCAATAACAACGGCAATTTGAATCCTGCATCTACATCCGCAGTGAAAGGTGTGCGCCATTCAATTGAATTGAGATTCATAGTTGAGATTACGACTCCGTGAACTAATCCGTCAGGGAAGATTACATTGCTGCCTCCTCCGAGTATATAGACGGGATAATTTTCATTCATGGCCGCAGAAAATACTATCTTCATCTGTTCAATCGAATCAGGTGCAGTAAAAATTTCCGCCTCTCCTCCTACACCTAACGTGCATAACGGGGATAAAGGCCAGTTCTCTTTTATTATTATGCCGGATAAAGCAGAACGTAAATTATTAGATAACATTATGCATTAAAAAAATTCCTGATAAAATTTTCCGTATTATACCCTAAAATAATTTCAAACTCTCAAAATATTTTCACCAATCGTATATACATCTCCTGCTCCCATTGTCAGAAGCAGATCATCACGTTTCAATTCATGTCTGAGAGTTTCAATTGCATCATCAAATGTTAAAGGCACGATTCGATTCTCACTTAGCTTTATGATTTCGTCCGATGAACTGTGCGATAGTTCTTTTTCGCCCGCAGAATAAACCGGAAGCAAAAATACTTCGTCAGCGTTCATTAATGCATTCGCTATATCGCCCGCAAAAATGGCTGTGCGTGAAAATCTGTGAGGCTGATAGACAACTACAAGCCTTCGTTCAGGATAAATATTTCTCACTGCCTTTAACGTTGCTCTTATCTCCGAAGGGTGATGCGCGTAATCGTCCATTATGAGAATGTTATTGTCCGTGATGCCTTTAATCTGCATTCTCCGTTCTGATCCGTGAAAGCATTTTAGAATCCGCGATGATGTTTCAAAACTAATGCCGCAGAGTTCAGCCGCAGAAATTGCCGCAAGTGCATTCATTATGTTATGTTCACCTGATACACTGAGTTCAAGAGTTCCAAGTTCATGGCCTTCGTGTGAGACTCTGCATTTGATTCCGCCTCCGTGAGTGTTCGTTACGTCATAAGCTCCCCAGTCAAAACTTTTTCCCCAGCCGTAACGGATTATTTTCCCGCGTGATTTGTCGCACTTCTCATACACTCTTGATGCTCCTTCATCCTCTGCACAGATGATTAATGCTCCGTTCTCTTTGCGGCCGTCTGCATATCGCGTGAATGCTTCGATTACTGCGTCTCTCGTGGGGTAATGGTCAACGTGATCCCAGTCTGCATTAGTGATAATTGCGATTGAAGGGTGAAAGAGTTCAAATGTCCCGTCTGATTCATCAAGCTCGGCAATAAAATATTTTCCCTCTCCTGATACTGCATTGTTTCCTATGTCAGGTACGTTAGCTCCGACATATACTGTGGGATTGAGATTCGATTTCAGGAAGATTAATCCCGTCATTGATGTTGTCGTTGTCTTTCCGTGTGCGCCTGCTATGCCTATTCCGTATGAATTATTGAACAGCCAGCTCAATGCCTGCGCACGGGATAATATTTTCACGCCGGATTCATTTGCACGAATTACTTCGGGGTTGTCATGACTGACCGCACTGCTGAGAATTAATGCTTCGGGTTTAAGTGTGTCTATGTGTTCGGGGTTATGTCCGATTGAAAAATTTATGCCGCCTAAATCATAATGAGGTTCACGCAAATCACAGCCGGTTACTTCAAGCCCATGAGCCTGTAACAATTTCGCGAGCGCACTCATTCCTGCTCCGCCTATGCCCATCAGGTGAACACGCTGTATATTATTCATCATTTAATGAAAGATTCACCTCGTAAAAAATTTTTCTGTGTGTCTCATTCTTAAAAATTATTTTAGCATGTCAGCTTTAAGCATTAAATTTTCATGTGATACAATCAGCTTCAAATTATAAAGCGATTCATAAAGAAATTCAGAAAGGGAATATTTCAGGATGACAGATATTAATTCAATGCGTCATGCCTCAATGGAAGAAGCACACACTATGCTGCTTGAGGCCATGAAGTATATTGATGATATATGCACAAAAGAAAATATAATATATTATGCTGCCTACGGGACATTGCTGGGTGCAGTTCGTGAACATGGATTCATTCAATGGGATTATGATGCTGACTTATGGATGAAACGCGAAGACTATAAACGCTTCATTGAGGCCGAAAAAAAATATCATAATCCGAAATATTTCCTTCAGACTACAGACAGCGATAAAGGATTCTTTCTGCCGTTTCTGATGAGGCTATGCATAAACGATACTTCCTGCTGGGCTTCAAGATATAAGAATGCACCGTTTCATACAGGCTTTCATGTTGATATTTTCCCTTTAGACTACGGCTTCGGTTCGTTCAGAGAGGACAGCAGAAAACTTTGGGCTCTTCAGAAACTGCATACAATATGCTATTTAGTGAAAGATAAATTCATGTATGTACGTTCTTTGAGAAATTTAATTATTACTCTGATGACTTCACCGTTAAAGATTCTTTCATTGAGGCAATGGTTCAGTATCTACAATAAAATTATGCGTAATGATTCGCCGGATAAAAGCGTATTATTCAACACAGGAGGGTCATATTCACCAGAACGTGAGATATTCAGTGCAAAGTTATTCGCAAATACAATTGAACTTCCGTTTGAGGACATGATGATAAAATGCCCGGTAAAATATGATGAGATTCTCACACAGCTTTACGGCGACTACATGACTCCCAGAGGACAGGAAAACGCAAATCCAAATATATGGGTGAAAGCATAAATTCTTGACACGTTTTAGTTTTATGTCATAATCTCAAATCATGAAGACAGAAAAATTCTTTAATACATTGAATATTACCAGCAGTATGATCATGATGTGTGGATGTATCATTCATACATAGTTCGTGCTGTTCGCTGAATAAGAATATAATATGCGGGGAGTACGTAAACAAAGAAAACGGCTTCCCGCTATTTTTATACACAGGAGGAATTAATTTCTATTGATTGAACTTGAACACATAATCAAAAACTTTCAATCCGCAAGAACGACGGACAAGAAAGACAAGAAAGATTCGATTCATGCGGTCAATGATGTATCACTGAAAATCAATGACGGTGATATTTTCGGCATAATCGGATTCTCAGGTGCAGGGAAGTCCACGCTCGTACGGTGCATAAATCTTCTTGAACGTCCTGATTCTGGCAGCGTTAAGATTGACGGTGTAGAAATGATGACGCTTAAGCCCAAAGAACTCTACAAGGCACGGACCAAAATCGGAATGATCTTCCAGCAGTTTAACCTCATGCCCTCAAGGACAGTTTTTCAGAACGTGGCCTATCCTTTACGGGACATGACGAAAGAACAAGTTCGCGCAAGAGTCCGTGAGTTATTATCACTGGTTGAAATTTCAGACAAAGAAAACGCATACCCTTCTGAATTATCCGGCGGACAAAAACAAAGAGTAGCTATTGCCCGCGCTCTTGCAAATGACCCTACGATATTATTATGCGATGAAGCAACGAGTGCATTAGATCCTCAGACTACAGCGTCAATATTGCAATTGCTGAAGGACCTGAACAAAAAGCTGGGCTTAACGATTGTAGTCATCACTCACGAAATGGAAGTTGTGAAGAATATCTGCCTCAAAGCCGCAGTAATGGATGCAGGAAAAATCATTGAGACCGGTGATGTCTTTGAGATATTCTCGAACCCTAAGCACACAGTAACGAAAAATTTTGTCCGCACAACGTCTAATCTCTCAAAGATTGAAACACTTATACGCGATGATTCCCCAATGGTGAGATTAAAGCCCGGCGAGTTAATGGCCAGACTGGTATACATTCATGCTGATGTTTCAGAGCCTCTAATATCATATGCATCACGTGCCTTTGACATTGAGATTAATATTATTCTTGCCGATGTTGAAATTGTCGCCGGTGCTATGGTCGGAGGAACGGTAGTAATATTCAACGGAGAACGCGAGAAGATTAACAGGGCGATTCAATATTACAGGGACAAAGATATACGTGTTGAGGTGATAAAAGATGCAGGAGCTTAATGTGTGGCTTCCCAATCTCATGCGGAGACTGCCGGAATTCTGGAAGGCCTGCGGAGATACATTATTGATGGAAGTGTGGTCAGGAGGAATAATATTTATCTTCGGGTTAATCTTCGGGATAATCTTAACGGTAACGAAGCCCGGCGGCATAATGGAGAACAGAACGATATATCAGGTACTCGACAAGATAATCAATTTATTCCGTTCAATTCCGTTTATCATTTTGCTCACGGCCTTAATGCCTCTTTCACGTCTTATCATGGGAACAGCAATTTATGTACGGGGCGTTATCGTTCCGTTAGTGTTCGGAGCAACACCGTTCTTTGCCCGTCAGGTTGAGAGCGCACTCGCACAGACCGATAAAGGATTAGTAGAGGCTGCGTTGTCTATGGGATCTAGTCCGTTTGAGGTGATATTCAGAGTGTATTTACGTGAGAGCATTGCCCCTTTGACGCGTGCAATCACGATTACGATAATCAGCCTTCTCGGATTAACCGCAATGGCTGGTGCTGTGGGTGCAGGGGGACTCGGCGATTTTGCGATTCGTTACGGCCATGACAGGAACATGATCGATATTACGTGGGTTACGGTGATAGTACTTGTTACCGGTGTAAGCGTAGTACAGTGGTTAGGAGAGTTCATAGCGAGGAGGAACACGCATTGATAGTTGTTCATCACGAAGATACATTGTTGCAGGATTTAGGCGGCGGCAATACGCGGAGAATTTTAGCCTGGAATGATGATTTAATGCTCGTTGAAGTTGGTTTTGATTCCGGGACTGTAGGAGCAGTTCATTCACATGTTCACACTCAAAGCAGCCTTGTCTTGTCTGGACGCTTTAAGTATACAATTGAAGATGAGACCGTTGAAATCGGGCCCGGAGATTCAGTGATTGTTCCTTCCGGAAAGTTACACGGGACTTTATGCATTGAGGCCGGGAAACTTTTAGATGTGTTTACACCTGCCCGTCAGGATTTTATTACTCGGACATAATGGGATTAATAATTTTCCCGTTTTGTTGATATATTAATTTTCATTTTCACGAAAGGAAGTTTTGTATCATGGCAAAGAAATTATTTGTCGCGTTGGTTCTGGTTATTGCGCTTGCGTTCAGTGCATGTGCAGAAGTAACCGTGAGGCTCGGAGTTACGGGAAGCGTTTACGATGAGATGTGGCAGCCTGCAAAAGAGATTCTCGCGAAGCAGGGAATTAATCTCGAAGTGATTCAGTTCACGGACTATGTTACGCCCAACAGAGCACTTGATGACGGCGATAT
>JAFPWQ010000060.1 GCA_017394925.1 Synergistaceae bacterium | reverse complement strand
ATAAAGATAGACCGTGATACTTCAGGAGGCTGGAAGTTAAGAGCAGAATTTGACGGTCAGGCAAGCGATGATTTTCCTGCTCAGATAATTTCAGGTGATGAACTCAATGCTGAAGACCTCGTAAATTTCATCAATACTGCGGCGGCTTTCGGAAGTGTAAATCTCACTGCAGAAGAAGATCTTGACACGCACGCAATTACATTCAGGACAGATTCAAGTTTCAATTCTCCTCTGGAACTCACAGATTACAGCGGCATGTTAGGCTCACTGACCGAAGCAAAAAGAGAATTAACCAGCGTATATATGCGCACTGAACCCGCAAATCTTGATGACCCTCTGAACATATCCGGCTCATTCAGAATTCAGGTAGGCACTCAGGGAACTCGTGTTACATCGAATAATTTCCGCGAGAACGGCTCAAAAAGTTTACATGAGGGTGAAATCCTCACTTCCGGCAATCCTGGCGATAAATACACTTTCAGAATTGGCGTATCATCTGAACAGGCTGATATAAATGTAACATGGAATGCTTCATCAAAGAACTGGGAACTTAGTTCGGACTTGGGAACGAGCAAAACAGCAGGAGAGACATTAACGGTTGAAGACCTCACGGGATTTATACGTGATACTCTTACGCGTTCTGCAGGTTCTGATAATCCTGCTCTCACGAATTTAAACGTTGTTACAGGCAAATCATCACTGGGAGTTATGACCCAGTTCTATATCGAGAGCAAAGACAATCATTTACTTAGCATAACGGATGTAACAGGCAATTTAGCGGCTCAAATGGGTATAGCAAATAATAATCCCATAATCACTATTGACGTCGAAAGTTCTGACAGCCTCATCACCATACGCAATAAAATCAACGAAAAATATCAGGCTGAACTTGGACTCTCTGAGCCAGAAGACTGGGTACATGCAAGCGTCGATAACGGTTATCTTGAAATCAGCTCAAACGTTGCAGGTGAAGCTCAGCGCATAACACTCATGGGAAGTTCTGACGGTAATATGCAGGTCTTAAGGCGTTTAGGTCTCACTCAAAATCAGCTCATATTCTCGGACATCACTGACGAAGACGGCAATAAGCTCACAAGTTACAGGGAAATCGCATATATTCCTTCTACGGGCATTGCTCATGATGCTTCTTTCACTCTCAACGGAGTACGTTATCTTTCGAGCGATAATAAATTCAACATGGCAAGAAGAATTCCGGCTCTCACTGGAGATACAAGAACTCGTTACAATGCTCAGACGTTAAGCGAAGTAAGCGATGGCATGTGGCTCAATCTCAAGAATTCAGGCTCAACTATAATCACTGTCAGACATCATATTCAGGATGGCTCGATTAAAGGACTTGAAGAAGCCAGAGACTCAATGATACCCGACATGAAAAGCTCTCTCGACGAAATGGCATTTGGACTCGCTAAAAACATGAACGCTCTGAATTATTCGGGCTATGGCGTTTCTGATGAAATTACAACAACAGGAATTGCTTTCTTTAAGCCTTTGGGTATGAAAAGCGGCTCAAGTGAATTACTCAGCGTGAATGAGAATTTAGCTCATAATATTTCACTCATTGCGGCGGCTATGGGCATGAAAAACGAAAACGGTTTAGCTCTTTCCGGCATAACGGGCGGTGCTGGTGATGCGACTAATGCGGCAAGAATGATGAGCTTGAACTTCGATAAAATTCTCGAAAATGGAACTATGACCATTGCAGGTATTTATGATGCTATGCTCTCGAAAATAGGCACTGATGCAGGCCATGCTAAATTGCAATATACAACCATGCAGACTGTCAGCGATCAGATTAATTCACAGCGTCAGGCTTGTTCGGGCGTCAATCTCGACGAAGAACTTATGAACATCACTGTTCTTAACCGCGCTTTCGGAGCTATGTCAAGATATATTACCACGATGGACGAAATGCTTAATACCATAATTAACGGCATGGGTCTCGTTGGACGATAATTCATTACAGGAGATGATTTAAATGTACAGCAGACTGACTACTGCAACAATGTATAGTTCACTCATGCAGTCATTACAGGCGAGCCAGAGAAATATTCAGGACTTGCAGAGACAAATTGCTTCAGGAAATAAATACAATAAACTCTCGGATAATCCTGCGGCTATTGCTCGTTCTCTCGGACTTCAGGCCGCTATCAATGCTAATGACCGTTATCAGACAAACACGGCAAATGCAATCACTATGCTGAGTTATTCAAACAGTGCTATGAATAACGTTCTCAATGCCGCTCAGACTATACGCTCATTAATCATTCAGGCAGGAGACGGAGCTTTGCCGGCTGATGAACTTGCTGACATAAGCGCACAAATCGAAGCAAACAAGAAAATTATGCTCGATAATCTTAATACAAGAGTTGCAGGTCAATATATTTTCGGCGGAACTGATACGAATAAACAGCCCTTTATCGAAAATTCAGACGGAAGTATCACTTATCAGGGTACAGACGAAAGAATTCGATATGCCGTCAATGAAAGCCTTGTAGGTGATGTATCTTTTGCAGGAAATAATATCGTCCCTGAAAATGATGACAGCTATTTTATATGCTCGCATTATGTCCCGTTAGACTGGCAATGGACAGGACGAGAAGAAAAAGTGCAAATTACCGTCGGCAATCGTACACTGAGCGTCTTTATCCCGGAGAACTGGGATGATAACGATTATAACAAGACAAATTCAGAAGAAGTAAATTACACTGACAATAATAATTACAGAGACCCTAACGAACTTAAAGGCATAAGTTTAAGCGAACTTGCCTCTATCGTGAATCAGTCTCTCGAGGAACAGGGTGCGGATATGCTTGTGAAGGCGTATATTGAGACGGACGATGATAATTCAAGACAGCAGTTAATTCTCAAGAGCATAACGGGTGAAAAAATCGGCATTACTGGATGGCCAGACACTGATTATATGCCTGTGCCCGCAACTGTTACATCAAAGGATTTAACCGGCATTGACTGGAAATACGGCATAGCAGGACCTGAGGGTCTCATGGGAAAAGATAACCTTCTGAACTGGCACGGGGGCACCGGAACTCTGAACATAAACGTTGACAGCAAGACGTATAATATAGATTTAACGGGAATAAATTCAATCACGGCCTTAGTTGACGAGATTAACAATACACTGCCCTCAAATGAAGACGGCTCACCTTTTGCAAGCTTAACATCAGGGGATTTAACGGGTCGTTTAGTGCTTCAGTCAGCGAAGGGAAGCAGAATAACAGTTACAGGAACATCAAATGACGATATGAATTCACTTTTCGGCAGAACTTCTATATCAAGTACATCATCAAGTCTGAATATCACGGTCGGGGATGATATAAACAAATTCACGAAAATATATATCAACGGCAATGATACACTTTCGGATGTTGCAGAACGAATAAATTCAATCAACGGTGTATATTCACGGACAACAGCAGATAACAAAGAGCTTATTATTCTGGCACAGAGAACCGGCAATACTCAGTCAGACCGTCTGAATATCAACGAGGCTCAGGAAATGCTGCATTACCCTTCAATCAGGATCAAAGCTGAAGGTGAAGCCGCAAGAATGTATGATAATCTTGATTCTGACGGCTATATCTCTGCAAAAGTTACAACGAGAGAATCAGACCATTCACACATGGATGTATTTGACGTTCTCGGAATGGAGACGGCAATGAAATCACGTGAGATGCTTGCCGATGAAATTCTGACGGTCAAAGAAGGAACTCAATTGCATTGGCGGGTAAGTTCTGCAGGTCATACGATGGACATAAAATTAAACTCAGGAGAATATACGCTCGAAGAACTTGCTGACAGGCTCAAAAATGCGGGTGCTGGATGGCTTGAAGTTACCGTTGAGACCGACAGCTCAGAAATCAGCATGAGGGGAACTGATGATGCAGAGCCGGCAACACAAAGATTAGTGATAAGAGGCTATAACGGTGAGCAGGTTATATTCCTGGACATGAACGAATATAATTATGCGGCACAGCTTGGACTTGACACTTCCCTAAGGACTGACGGCTACACAGAAACCTACGCAGGAACGGGAACTAAATGCGTAAATTTCCCATCAGCACCATGCGTTGATGATAATACAGGCATTCCCATGCGAGTACAAATGAATTGCGGAATGTATTACGATGTGAACATAAAAAAATCAGATGTCATTGATTCAAGAACTGGCTTTATTGACAGGAACAAAGTCATGAAATCAATTACAGACCAGGTAAATGCTCAGGAAGGCCATGCGGTAATGGGCTATACTGTTCATGTAGATGCATACGGAGAAGAAATTGCTGACTCGTCATCGATATATTTTCATTCGGGCGAGGCGTTTACGGTTGTGGATATGCCTTTCAATGACCCTGAATGGAACGATTACTCCGGCGGAATAGCGGCACAGATGGGTATACACGGCGGAATAACGTCCAACCTCATGACCACGGACATAAGCATGAAGGATAACTCTACATTTGAAGAAGCCTATGATGCTTCAGGTGAGACATTCAGAGCAGGAACTATCAGATTTGCCAATCTTGCGCACAGTGTAGAAATTGACGTTTCACCAGAAGACACTGTTAAAGATGTCATTGACCGTTTACGCACTCAGGCGGGAGACTGGTTATACATCAGCTATTATGATGCTCACATGGGATATCAGGCGGCGCGTAACACCGGAGATTATCCGTTAATATCAATTTCAAGCATAGACGGGTCAGCAGTGAGTGTTCTTGATGTCAAAGGTCATATAGCTCAGGATGCACTTGGACTTTCAACGGGAATTCAGACGAGATTAAATTCTGACGGCACAGGTGAAGGCATCATGGCTGATTCGTTTTCATGGCCTGTGAACTCTCAGACGGGCACAACTACATTCCCGGCAGACACACTGACGCTCACTGTCGCGGGATATTCACACACGATAGATCTGACAGAGATACGCGATGTTACAGCTGACAATGCGGTAAAGGCCGATGACATTGCAGAATTCATCAATGCAAGAATGCAGGACTATGATATTCGCGCTGAACTTAATGAAGATAACGAGTTAATGCTATGGTCATTGCGGGGATATTCCATTAGTGCCCAATTCTCACAGCATGATACCGATGTAACTGATACATTCATGGGCAATGAAGCATCATCACGGACGTATTATCGGGGAGGCCGCAATCTTGAAGGTCATGCAGGCACTCGCGGCATTGACAATGATAATTTTTACTCGGACGGCATCCATGCTCAGAATGCAGCTATCAGGAGCGGTGCAAACACAATGAGACAAAACGGCTTTGGGGTAATCAATGATGTCATTTCGGCTGTGAATTCGGGGAACCGTGAAGACCTGTGTGAAAAAATGTTACCCAAGATTGACGCATTCATCAATAATATATTAAGCGCTATGAGCGAGAACGGAGCATTACAGGCTAGATACAGCTACAACACTGAAAGATTAATCACGGAGAATGCAATCATGACAGAGGACTACGATAAACTTGTGAAGATTGACATGTCTGAAGCAATATCACAGTTAATGATAGGTGATTACATGTATCAGGCAAATCTGGCAGTCATTGCGCGTTTGATTCAGCCGAGCCTCTTAGATTTCCTGAGTTAATATCCTTCATGAGTAACGGAACTTACGATGCGGGAAATTTCATCAGGATAAGGCATGCATGCTTAAGTCTGCTCATGTCTTTCGTTATCTTGATTGTTGATTTCTCGTACTTTTGCATCTCTCTATGATAATCTTTCACTCTCATGTGAGTGTGTGTAATCGGTAAACAGACAGCGAAAGTTTTGCATCCCTCCCCAACAAGAGAGAAAGCGCGCGCACAAGAGAGAAAAAATGTAATATCGTGAAAGATCGTGAAGTGCTGTATCTTCTTATTTAATTCGGGGGATTATGTTAATTCAGGGGAACGGGGAAAAACAATATATTTCAGTTTGCAGTCGTTAGGAAAATCTTCATGACGGGGAAAATCCGTTCTTTTATTAATTCAGATTAAAAATTAAACAGATACAAAACGGGGAACTAGTGAGAAACTAACCCATCAAAATTTATATCACTCATTAACTTTATCTGCTATAATCTTACTGTCCTGTCTCTCTGTCATCACGCGCAAAATAAAGGGAGACCAATTGACCAAAGGAGCGGAGAAATCTATATGCGTAAATATGAAATGCTTACTATCCTTGAAGCTGGTAACGACGAAACAAACACGGGATCTTCAGATATTCAGCAGATAATATCACGTCTTGGCGGAAACGTAACAAAAACTGACATCTGGGGAAAACGTACCCTCGCTTATCCAATCCACAAAAAGACTGAAGGAGTTTATGTTTTATTCTCTTTTGAGCTTAATCCGTCTCAGACTTTTGAACTCAGACGTATTCTTGGACTTCGTGCAAATGTTTATCGTCATCTTATAATCCTGCTTGACAACTGATTACCCCCAAAAAAAAGGCGGACAATCTTCAGAAATGAACGGTTTCAACAAGGCTGTAATCATGGGAAACCTGACAAATAACCCAGATTTACGTTACACCGTCAGCAAGAGAGCCTTTGCGAGATTTCGTGTAGCAGTCAGCAACAGTTACAGGAACTCTGACGGCGAAGTACAAACCAACACAGAATACATAAACGTAATAATCTGGGGAACTCAGGCGGAAAATTGCGGTAAATATCTCAAAAAAGGAAGTCCAGCTCTTATTGAGGGACGTATACAGACCAGCAGTTATGAAGCGAAAGATGGTTCCGGAAAAAAATACATGACGGAGATAAATGCCTCCAATGTAATATTTCTTGGCTCATCAGGACAGAACGCGGGCATGTCAGATAACAGCAGCCAATCGCCGCAGACATCATCAGGTTCAGACAAAGATGCTGGTTTTGGCATGAACATAGGAGAAAGCGGTTTTGTGAAAAACAGCGAAGAAAGTTCAGAAATACCGTTTTAACATCATCAAACAGGAGGGAACTACACAAATCATGAATGAACGTGAGAACACAGGCAATGAAGGCAGGACAGGAACATCATCAGGAAAGCCTGCCGCAGGAACAATGAGACGCACAGCATCAAGACGCAGGCCGAAATTCTGCTATTACTGTGTGGAGAAGCAGGAGCACGTGGACTACAAAGACGTAGAGAAGCTCAGAAAGTACATCAGTGAGCGCGGGAAAATCATTCCCAGACGAGTAACAGGAAACTGTGCCAAACATCAGCGTTTGCTTACAGAAGCGGTAAAGCGTGCAAGATATATGGCTCTTTTGCCGTATTCACTGGACTAAGAGAGAAATATATACAGCCATTAAAAGGGAAAAAGCGTGATGAAGAGAATAATAATCTCTGTTTTCACGACAATAGCATTAATACTCTCAGGATATTATCTTCCTGTATTTGGCATAATCGGAATGCTTTTATGTCCGTTGCCGTTAGCCTTGCTTGGAAATCTTGAGGGTCATCGCAGAATGAGCCTTGCTGAATTAATGACAGAGATAACGCTTTTTATCATGGTTTCACCGTTAATGGCTTTATATTTTCTGATTGGATGTGCAGGATTATCATCATCAATATTTCTGCTGTCCCGGGAGGAATTCAGGAAAACCAGTCGTTACACAGGAGCCGAAAGTTTTCTCATATGTGCAGGGGTATCACTATCACTGAAGATAATAACAATACTAATATTCTGGTTTTTCACCGGACGTAATATACTATTGCCTGAAGTCCCACAGCTTCATGCCATGATGAAATATTCAGACAGTCCTGAGGTATATATTGCCTTGAGAGCGGCCATGTCATTATTGCCGTACATGCTACCTTCAATAATTGTGATATACGTATCATGTGAAGTATATTTAAATTATACGTTATGTTATAATATCATAAGGAGATATTTTCCTGATGTGAAGAATTACCCTCCTGAACTGCCGTTATTTATACACTGGAAATTTCCTGTATCATTATTACTAGTGTCAGTGATTTCATTAATAGCGGGATATATAACCGACAGAGAAGAAATATATATTATATCAGTATTTATATTGAACCTTCAGATAGTGCTTAATATCTTAATGTTAATACAGGGAGTATCATTAATATACTGGCTGATGGAAGGATATAAACTGCGCCGGTTAACGAGAATAACAATCAGCATAATATTAACCATACCTTTTTTTTGGTCATGGTTAATAATACTTGGGATGAGTGAAATAGGGTTAAATCTTCGGAGTAAAATCAGAAAAGGAGGTTATTAAAATCATGAAAGATGTAAGTTTTGATTACAGTCATGCGTCAGGATTTATAGGGGAACATGAGACTGAGGGCATGAGATTTAGTGTGAAAGAAGCGTCCGAGAGGCTGAAATCGCGCAAAGGAGTCGGCAATGATTTTTTAGGCTGGATAGACTTGCCGGTTGCCTATGACCATGACGAATTTGCGAGGATCAAATCGTCAGCCAAACGCATACAGGACACTTCCGATGTACTTATAGTAATCGGCATAGGAGGCTCATATCTTGGAGCGCGGGCGGCGATAGAATTTCTTCGTCATGAATTCTACAACGAGATGAGCAAAGAGGACCGCAAGACCCCCCAGATATATTATGTCGGCAACAGTATGAGCGGTACATACATACAGGACGTAATAGACCTTCTGAAGGACAAAGATTTTTCAATCAATGTAATCTCTAAATCCGGAACGACGACAGAATCAGCGATAGCGTTCAGGATATTCCAGGACTTACTAATCAGGAAATACGGTCAAGCCGAAGCGTCAAAGAGAATATATTCGACGACGGACAAATCGCGCGGAGCCTTGAAGACCCTTTCAGATGCGTCTGGGTACGAATGTTTTGTGATACCTGATGATGTAGGCGGAAGGTTCAGTGTATTGACCCCTGTAGGTTTATTGCCCATAGCAGTAAGCGGAGCCGATATAGACAAGTTAATGGAAGGAGCGGCTTCATTCCGAGAGATAGCGTTGAACAGAGATTATGACGATAACCCATCACTGAAGTATGCGGCCCTGAGAAATATATTACACCGCAAGGGCAAGAGCGTAGAAATTCTCGTGAACTATGAGCCGAGTATGCATTATATTTCTGAATGGTGGAAACAGCTTTACGGAGAGAGTGAGGGCAAAGACCAGAAGGGATTAATGCCAGCGTCAGTAGATTTGACGACAGATTTGCATTCAATGGGTCAGTTCATTCAGGACGGATCCCGAATAATGTTCGAGACGGTTCTGCATCTTGAGGAGCCCAGAAAGAATATAATCATACAGGCGCAGGAAAATGACCTTGACGGACTGAACTATCTTGCAGGCAAGACAATGGACTATGTGAATCAGTGTGCAATGCAGGGAACGATAGCGGCGCATGTTGAGGGTGGAGTACCGAACTTCATCGTGAATATTCCCAGACAGGACGAATTTTATCTTGGTCAGCTGTTCTATTTCTTTGAGTTTGCCGTAGGAGTAAGCGGATACATCAACGGCATCAATCCATTTGACCAGCCCGGAGTAGAATTCTACAAGCGCAACATGTTCAAGCTGCTGAAGAAGCCTGGTTATGACAAGTAAGACGGATACACTTCCCCTGCTGTAACGGCGGGGGGATATTTTATATATTAAGGAGTGCAATAAAAAAAGATGGTGGCGGCACCTGGATTCGAACCGGGGACAACGCGGGTATGAACCGCGTGCTCTAGCCAACTGAGCTATACCGCCTTAAAGACTGGTGGCGGGGAAAGGATTTGAACCTTTGACCTTCGGGTTATGAGCCCGACGAGCTTCCAAACTGCTCCACCCCGCGATGTAAGTGGTGCCGGACGAGGGATTTGAACCCTCACGGACTTTACGCCCTCGGGATTTTAAGTCCCGTGTGTCTACCATTCCACCAGCCCGGCGTTAAACACGCAGAGTATTTTATCTCAGATATAAAAAAGCGTCAAGCTGATAGAATCAAGATACATAAAACATAACTGGAAGTGAAAATATGAATGACGCTGTAATGAAAGTAATACGCACTCTCAATGAACATGGCTATGATGCATTTCTTGTTGGAGGCTGTGTGAGAAATTATTTGATGAATATAAAGCCAGCTGATTATGACATTACGACGAGTGCAAAAGCTGAAGACGTAAAGAAATTATTCGATTACAGGATTACGGGCTCAGTTGAAAAGCACGGAACATTTTTAGTTCTCATTGACGGAGGAGACTTTCAGATTGAAGTAACATCATACAGGGACGGAGCATTGACACTTGAACATGACTTATCGCACAGAGATTTTACGGTGAACGCGATAGCCTGTCATCCAGACGAAGGGCTAATAGATATATACGGAGGAACAGAGGACATAAAGAATAAAATCATACGTGGTGTTATTAATTCGCGTGAAAGATTTCAGGAAGACCCATTGAGAATTTTGCGTGCATTGAGATTTGCGTCTGTATTTGGCTTCAGAATCGAACATGAAACGTCAGTTGCAGTTCACGAGCTTGCACAAAAATTAGAATCAGTATCACCCGAACGAATCGAAAAAGAACTGACGAAGATTATCTGCGGTCATTATGCCTGGCGAATACTCGAAGAATATTCAGACGTGATATTTGCATTGATACCTGAGCTTGAAAGCACAAAAAAATTCAGTCAGCATAATAAATATCATTGTCTTGATGTATATTCACACACGCTGAAAGTTTTAGCATCTTCACCTGATAATCCGGTAATGAGATGGACTGCCTTATTTCATGATATAGCCAAGCCTGAATGTTTTTTCCTGGACGGCAACGGGAACGGACATTTTTACGGACATGATTTGAGAGGCTCAGAAATAGCTTCTGTTATCATGGAGCGTTTAAGATTCGATAACAGGAGAAAAAATATAATTGAGTTCCTGATTAAATATCATTGCGTTAATTTTCCAGAGAATAAAAAAGTCATGAGGCGTTATCTGTCAAAATTCGGGCATGATGAATATATTATGCTTCTTGAGTTTCAGAAGGCAGATTTACGTGGCCATGTCTTTAACGCTGAAATCATGAGAGCATACGATAATGCTGTTGAATTATTACACGAAGTTGAAGCAGAAGATTCATGTCTGAGCCTTAAAGATTTGGCTGTAAATGGCCATGATGTAATGAGACTGGGTTTAAGCGGTCGTGATGTGGGCAGAGCATTATCGTTATTGCTTGAGTCAGTGATAGAGGAGAGAGTGAAAAATAAACATGAAGAGCTGTTAGAATTTCTGAGTCAAAAAATCCCCCTGCATTAACACAGAGGGGAGTATTTACCTGTTTACCTGTTTATGATAGTCATGGCCTTCTGTATATTTCCTTCAAGCCACGCATTAACGGCCTCTTCAGCTTTGTCCATTATGCCTGGAAGTTCATTGCGTTCGTCATCGTTAAAGTGTCCGAGAACGTAATTAATCATGCTTGAAGGAGCTTTTCCGATTCCGATTCGTAATCTTGGAACATGAATATCACCCAGTGAGCCCAGAATCGAAATTAATCCGTTATGACCTCCAGCAGAACCCTGAGCGCGCATTCGTAATTTCCCAAAAGGTAAAGCCATGTCATCATAAATTATGAGAATGTCATCAAGCGCAATTTTATAATAATTCACGGTCTCACTGACAGATAAGCCGCTTGAGTTCATATAAGTTAAAGGCTTGAGTAAAAACGTATTCTTTTCGTGCCATTTGTATAACTCACCGTGAAAATCATGTGAAGGATTGCCGAGATTGTGCCTGACTACAAGAGTATCAATGCATAGCCAGCCCATATTATGACGTGTGAAAGCGTATTCAGTTCCAGGATTGCCAAGACCGGCTATGAGTTTCATGATGTGAAATTATTTCTTTTCGTCTGATTCAGCTTCGTCTTCTTTTGCTGCCTTGCCCTTTGCTACGACTTCAACGTCAGCTGCTGCAGGTGCTTCTTCTTCTGGTGCAGCGTCCTCAACGCCTCTTGACATTACGACGATTGCAATGACTTCTTCAGGGTCTACAGAGAGTTCAACGCCTTCGGGAAGTTTAATGTCGCCAGCATGAATTGCATCACCGATATTGAGAGCAGAAACGTCAACTGTGATAACGTCAGGAATGCTCATCGGGAGTGAAAGCACTTCAAGTTCACGTGTAACTTCAAGAACTCCGCCGTCCTTAATGCCCTGTGAATTTTCACGGCCGGTAACTTCAACAGGAATATTGACGGTAATCTTATGTCCTCTCACAAGATGCAATAAATCAATGTGAAGGGGCATGTCATTCAACGGGTGTCTCTGAGCCTCACGGATTAAGCATAATTCTTCGCTTCCGTCAGGTAATTTCACGTTTAAGCGCGTTGATTCCCATCTGCCTGCGAGTATTCTTTCAACCTCGCGCATGTTCAGCTTGCCTTTGATGTTCTCTTTTATCTCCGGGCCGTAAAGTATGCAGGGAACATAACCCGCTTTTCTGAGTCTTCCGTTTTCACCTTTGCCGGTCTTCTCACGGGACTCCATCACTAATGTTACTATGTCTGCCATGATGAATTTATATCTCCTTTGTGAAAATTAAATTTAAATCGCGGATATTATATCAGTTCATGAGAGATTCAGAATTTTTTCGTTCACGTATTTTATTTCTTCTTCCTGATTCTTAATCTCTCCGTCAATTATTGCGAGTTTAATCTGACTTAATGCCTCGCCTATTGCTTTGCCTTTGAGTCCGAGATTCTGTAAGTCCTTTCCCGTGAGCCCTCCTTTGTAATTCATCCAGAGTTCCATATGCTCGATTATAAGTCTTCGTGCTGCCGGAGTCTTTAAGCACGTAAGCCAGTAAACTAACGGTACAGGTCCGTAATCTTTAAAGAATGTATATGCTTCACTGTTTCTTATATCTTTTCTGCCCGAACAGAATTTTTCAACTTCAGGCCACCGCATAAAGCATCTTGTCATTTGTTCGCGTTCATTTGGATTGAGGCTCATTCTGTCCATTGCACTGAATCTGACTTCTGGCTTTGAGTCTGTGAATATAACTGCCATTTTCACAATCCATTCCATGCCCTTGAAATTTATTCCGTGCTTCGCTGTCTGCTTCATAAAATGCTCAAGGACATGAAGACGCTGATTCATGGATTTACTTACGTACATTCCTGCGAATAAAGACTCCCAGACTCCGAGATTCTGCATTCTCATAACGATTTTCCGAAAGCATGACTCTTTTGCGATAAGCTCAAGTTCAGCGCGTACTCTTGTTGTCGATAAGCATTCAAGCAGTCCGCCTTTAACTGCACTCTTTAAGAGCCTCAATGTGTTATCCTCAAAGCGCATATTGAGTCTCTGTTCTAATCTTATGCCGCGTAAAACTCTCGAAGGGTCTTCAACGAAACTCAGATTGTGAAGTATCTTGAGCATTTTATCTTTGAGGTCTGCACGTCCTCCAAAGTTATCCGTCAAAGTTCCCCAGTCTGATTCGCTTAATGATATGGACATTGCATTAACGGTGAAGTCCCTGCGTCCTAAGTCCTGTTTGAGTGAACTGTTCTGCACTGTCGGAGTTGCTGCTGCGTACTCGTAGAATTCTCTTCGTGCTGTGGCAACGTCTACCTTCTCGCCGTCGGGAAATATAATCGTGCCCGTCTTATAGCGTCCGTGAAGAGCAGTACGGCATCCGGGTTCATCCCATGAAGTTACGAGTTTTTCTGCGTCCCCTTCAACTGAAATATCAATATCCATGTTATGAACTCCCATAAGAATATCGCGTACAGTTCCGCCGACAAGATACGCCTTCATTCCGAGTTCATGTGCCTTTGCTCCCACACGCCGCAATAGTGAGAGTGTCTTAAGACTGAATGATTCTTCCATGAGGTGAGCGTCATTTTCTTCCCATAAGAATCCAGCTGAGTCATGAGTCGTATCTTCACCGGATGAGTATAACGTGCCTGAACGGTATAACGCCTTGAGCAAATCAGCACGCGTTAATGTCCCGATTAATTTTCCGTTGTCATCGAGCACGGGCATTTTCTCAAAGCCGTATGTAGCCATCATTCTATGTGCTTCGTCTATTGATGCCTCTGACGACAGGCTGATTATTCCCTGAGTCATGAAGTCCGAAATTTTTGCGCGGTCAAGGCCATGAAGATGTGCTTTGTCGAGGTCTTTACGCGTCATCATTCCGACAACTTCACCTTCCTGTGCAACGGGCAATGACTTTACGCCGAAACGTAACATAGTCCTGTATGCTTCATCGACTCTTGCGTCAGGACTTACGGCTATTACGGGCGATGTCATTATGTCCGAAACTTTCATCATGGGTGCGATTGCTCCTGAAAGCCTGCGTTCAATCTCATCAAGAATTTCTTTCGCGTTCCCTTCACTGAGTGTTGCGCTTCCTGCCTGATAATGTCCGCTTCCGCCGTAAGGAGCTAAGAACTCTTTCACGTTCAGAATGCCTTCAACACTTCTTGCAATGATATTTATCTTTTTGCCTCCGTTATTCACAACTGCAATCGTTACGTGTGAATCGCAATATTCCTTCAGCTTGTTCACCATGACAGATAACCCCTGAACGTATGTATCAGTCTCTGCCCATGTGAGAAAAACTTTTGCGCCGTTGATATAAATTTCGCGTGCATTCTCTGACATTGAATCAAGTAATTTTCTGTCATCCGAAGACATATCAGTTTCGACCTGATTCAGAATGCCGGATAAATCTGCTCCCAGTTCCCGAAGATAACTCACTGCGGCAATGTCGCGTTCATTCGTGGTCTCGTAGGTGAATGCTCCTGTGTCATCGTAAATGCCAAGTGCAAACAGTGTTGCCTCTTCGGGAGTAATCTCTTTGCGTTCGAGTAATAATCTCTCAAGAATCATAGTCGTAGCTGCCCCGATCGGTTCATATACGAGTTTGTTCGCTGGGATTTCGTCCTGCGTGGGCGGATGATGATCGTATACGTGAACTTCAACATCCTGACGTCCTGCGAGTGCCGCGAATGGTCCTATGCGTGAACGTGAACGCGTATCGACAACAACCATGAGTGTAACTTCATCAATCGGGATTTTCTTGGGCTTGAGAATTTTTCCGGCCCAGTGCTGTCCGTTTTTGCTCATGTAGTCGCGTACTTTACGGCTCATTGATCCGGGAGGACATATTACGGCATCTGGATATAATTTCTGAATTGCTATCATGCTTGCGAGTGAATCAAAATCTGTGTTTAAATGACTTGTGATTAAATGCATGGTTAATATCTCTCTTTGCGTTTGGATTTAACAAATGATAGCGCAAAAATTTCTATATGTGCATGACTTTTTCATATAACATCGGGATTGCGTTCTGCCTGATTCTGAATTTAGTTCCGTGATTATGTCCAGTACGTGCATCAAAGTCTATTAAAATATTGCCTTCCCTTATTCCTGATATAAATTTATTCAGTGAGAAGCCTTGTAACTGCATTATCTCCGAATACCTGCAAAAATATTCACTGCTTTCTTCTTTCACGTCAGCGAGAACATAAAAACAGTTTCCAAGTTTCAAGCCTGCCTTGTGATATAAATCATAAAATCCCCAGTAAGGCACATAATCTTCATCGTATTCGGGCAGTTTCATTTTCCAGTCTGAAAGCTCATCACCTATAACAGAAGGCTCAAAACGTACAGTTACACGTTCATTTACACTGTCTATGTCAACGAAGAATCCCCTCCGCGTAGGCTGCCTGTAGCTTAAAGTCTGCCGGAAACTTTTCTCATTCGGTGAGTACTTTTTCCCTGCCTGCTTGTGAGGCCAGCCGTAATTCTCTAAAAGATAATCCGTTATGTGCAGTCCTCTTGGAGACGGTTCCATATGAAATAATGTAAGTAATGCTGAAGTATTTTTCCT
>JAFPWQ010000059.1 GCA_017394925.1 Synergistaceae bacterium | reverse complement strand
TATCATCGTAACCAATGGAGACCAGACCGACACGATTTATGACGCACTGAAAGCCGGCCATACATTTGAAGATGCATTGAGGACACGCGAATATGAACCGGATAAGCCGCATTACACGCCGCGTATAAGCGCAATAATCACGAGTTCAGGCTATAAGCAGAGCATACTCAAGAGAGCCGGAAAATTTTTCTATGAGTATGAATTCAAAAACGGAACTGGTCATTTGATTCACACATACGATCATGATGTTATGCGTGATGATATTCTGCCGTCATTCATGGGTGAACCACGCGAAGTAAATATACCTGATGACATTGAGAGTTTCGCAAATAGTTTATGGGATGAGCTTGACGATGACAACAAAGTATCGTTATACGTGAGATATTACGATGATGATATGAAGGGCTATCATGATAAGTTATTCAACAAGGGAGAGTGAAAACATGCGCGAGTATGAATTAAAGTACGGCTGTAATCCGGACCAGAAGCCTGCAAGAATATTCAAGAGGAATAATCAAGAACTTCCGATTGAGATATTGAACGGCAGACCAGGCTACATAAATTTTCTTGATGCGTTAAATTCGTGGCAGTTAGTGCGCGAATTACGAAAGAGTTTAAATCTTCCTGCTGCGGCCTCGTTTAAGCATGTCAGTCCTGCGGGTGCGGCATTAGGATTAGCCTTGAGCGATGATGAACGAAAATTATTTTTTGTTGACGAGAAATTAAGCATAAATGATTCACCGTTAGCATGTGCATATGCCCGTGCAAGAGGGACGGACAGACTGTCATCATTTGGGGACTGGATAGCACTTAGTGATGAATGTGATGCAATAACGGCCATGTATATCAAGCGTGAAGTATCAGACGGAATAATTGCACCGTCATATAGTCCTGAGGCATTAGAGATTCTGAAGAGCAAACGCAAAGGTAATTATGCAATCGTGAAGATAGATTCAGAATATGAGCCTGAGAGATTAGAGACGCGCGATGTATTCGGAATTACTTTTGAGCAGTCTAGAAGTACTGAACCAGTGATTGAGCCTGAGAGATTCAATCATGCTGTTACGAGTGCCAAAAGCATTCCAGATGATGCAAGACGCGATTTGATTCTCGCATTGATTACGCTGAAATATACGCAGTCAAATTCAGTGTGTGCGACTAAGAACGGTCAGACGTTAGGAGTTGGTGCAGGCCAGCAATCGAGACTTCATTGCGTTAAACTTGCGTGTGATAAGGCAGACCTAAGAGTATTGCGTGAACATCCGAAAGTGTTAAATCTTGAATTTGATTCAAACATGGGAAGACCTGAACGCGATAACATGATTAACGTCATGCTCACAGAAGAAAATAATTTGCTCACAGAATCAGAATGTCATGAATGGCTCAGTCAGAACAGCGGCGTATCTTTAGGAAGTGATGCATTCTTCCCGTTCCCGGATAATATTGAACGTGCACACAGGAGCGGAGTTGATTATGTTGCACAGCCGGGAGGATCTATCCGTGATGATTTAGTGATTGAATGCTGCAATAAGTACGGGATTTCAATGGTGATGACAGGGCACAGATTATTTCATCACTAAGATATGCACGGCGCATTATTATACATTCACGGCAAGGGAGGCAGCTCTCACGAAGCAGAACAATATAAACCGTTATGCATTGACTGTGATGTTTACGGTTTAGATTTCGATGACTTTACGCCGTGGGGAACAAGAGAATTCATACTGAATGAGTTCAAGAAAATACACAGCAGGCATGAAAAAATATTCGTACTTGCAAACAGCATAGGCGCATACTTCTCCATGCTTGCACTTCAGCACTGCAATGTTGAGAGAGCGTTTTTCGTATCACCCATTCTTGACATGGGGAGATTAATACTCGGCATGATGAAACTATCAGGAGTAACTGAGCATGAACTTTCAGAACGCGTCGAAATAAAGACAGATTACGGAGAGACTCTCTCATGGAAGTATTTATGCTATGTCCGTGATAATCCAGTTAAATGGAATGTGCCGACAGAAATCTTGTATGGTGAGAATGATAATCTGACATCACATGAGACAGTCAAAAATTTTGTGAGAACTCATAATGCAAAATTAACGGTCATGAAAGACGGCGAACATTGGTTTCATACGCCTGAACAAATGAAATTTCTGTATGAATGGTTCAAGTCAAAGATGAAAGCAGAAAGGAAAGAATAACATGAACGTAATGATAATCGGCGGAGGAGGACGCGAACACGTAATCGCTGAATGTGTTTCACGTAACTCGCGCATAAGCAAACTATACGCCCTGCCTGGCAACGGAGGAATATCGAAAATCGCAGAGTGTGTGAAAATCTCAGCAGAAGACATTGACGGCATAGTTGAATTCGCAAAGACACACTCAATAGACTTCGCTATCGTTGCACCTGATGACCCTTTAGCACTCGGAGCTGTCGACAGATTAGAGTCAATTGGCATTAAATGCTTCGGGCCTGACCAGAAAGCAGCCATAATAGAGAGCAGTAAAATCTTCGCGAAGGAATTAATGACAAAATATAATATCCCAACCGCAAAATACAAAATTTTCACCGGCATTGACGAAGCTTTATCACATGCAGCACTCTCAGATTGTCCCATAGTGATCAAGGCAGACGGACTCGCAAAGGGAAAAGGAGTTACGGTTGCGGAAAATTTCAAACAGGCACGGGACGCAATCATGTCATGCAGGAAGGATAAAACGTTCGGCAAAAGCGGAGAACGAATCTTAATCGAGGAATGCTTGCGAGGCCCGGAAGTTACGGTTTTAGCATTCACTGACGGAAAGACAATCAAGCCGATGATTTCATCAATGGATCACAAGAGAGCGTATGACGGGGACAAAGGCCCTAATACCGGCGGAATGGGGGTAGTTGCTCCGAACTTCTATTACACTCCTGAAATCGCTGACGAATGCATGAAACGCATATTTATCCCTACAATTGAGGCCATGAATCATGAAGGCAGAACATTCAAAGGCTGCTTATATTTCGGTCTGATGCTCACGAAAGACGGCCCCAAAGTTATTGAATACAATTGCAGATTCGGAGACCCTGAAGCTGAAGCAGTTTTGCCGTTATTAGAGAGTGATTTATTCGAGATTATGCTTGCCGTCCGTGATGAAAGACTCGATGAAGTTGATGTGAAGTTCAAGAATGCTGCCTCATGCTGTGTAGTGATTGCCTCAAACGGTTATCCGGGATCATATCTCACCGGC
>JAFPWQ010000058.1 GCA_017394925.1 Synergistaceae bacterium | reverse complement strand
GGCCGAGCGGTCGAAGGCGGTTGACTCGAAATCAACTGAGCAGCTTGCTGTTCCTAGAGTTCGAATCTCTACGTCTCCGCCATTTTTACACGAAGGCAGGTAAAATAATAACGTCATGAAAATTCTCGTAATCAACTGCGGAAGTTCATCCCTCAAGTATCAGTTATTCGACATGGAAGATGAATCAGTAAGTGCAAAGGGTCTTGTAGACAGAATCGGCATAGACGGCTCAAACTTAACGCACAGGAAAACAGGAGCAGATGCATTCAAAGTTGAGACCCCGATTAAAGATCACAAAGTAGCAATGAAACTTGTACTTGATGCATTGCTCGATAAGGATCACGGAGTATTGAGCTCACTTGATGAAATTTCAGCGGCAGGGCACCGCATAGTGTCAGGCGGAGATTTATACAAGGAGTCAGTTCTCGTTGACGATAAAGTCATGGACGGTCTCAGACAGTGCATACCTCTTGCGCCTCTTCATAATCCTGGTCATATCATGGGAATCGAAGCGATTCAGCACGCACTGCCGAAACTGCCGAATGTCGTAGTATTCGATACAGCATTTCATCAGACCATGCCCGATTACGCATACATGTACGGACTTCCCTGGGAGTTCTACGAGAAGCACAGAGTCAGACGTTACGGTGCGCACGGAACGAGCCATCATTTTGTGGCATTGAGAACTGCTGAGATTCTCGGAAAGCCGTTAAGCGAGCTTAAGATGATAACCTGCCATTTAGGAAACGGAAGCTCAATCAGTGCCGTCAAAAACGGAAAATGCATTGATACATCAATGGGATTAACGCCTCTTGCCGGTGTCCTCATGGGAACAAGAACGGGTGATATGGATCCTGCATGTGTGCCGTTCGTACAGAATATTACGAAGTACAGCGCAGACGAAATGAATAACTTCATGAACAAGAAGAGCGGTTTACTCGGCATTTCAGGAGTCAGCAGTGATTTACGTGATGTTGAAGACGCAGCCGCAAAGGGCAATGACAGAGCCAGACTTGCAATTGAAATGCTTGAATACGGAATCAGCAAATATGTCGGAGCTTACACTGTTGCAATGGGCGGTCTCGATGTTCTGGTCTTCACGGCAGGCATTGGCGAGAACAGCGCATCAACCCGTGAGGCTGTATGTAAAAAACTTGAGTTCATGGGCGTAAAGATTGATCATGACAAGAATAACATTCGCGGAAAAGAAGCGATTGTAAGCACGGATGATTCAAAGGTGAAAGTTGTAGTATGCCCGACGAATGAAGAGCTTATGATTGCAAGAGAGACGAAGCGAATCGCATTTGCATAAAAATTTATTTCACGAAGGATTAAAGGCAGTAATAAATCTTCCTCCCAGAAGAGACAATGAGACAGAAATTTTTTCTGAGTTCAATTTTCAGGGAGGAGTATTAAATTTCGAGGGTCAGGTTTTCGTGTTCCCGAATGGATTTCACGCTGAGGCATTAGCACACTGGCTTGAAGATGACGTTTTGATTCTTGAGCTTAATGTTAATGCTGATATAGTATGTGAATGTGCGAGGTGTCTTAAACCTGCGAATCTTGAAATATCCGATAAATTAATGTATCTTTATTATTCGCATAGTGCAGAAGGTCTTGATGAACTTGATGACTATATGCCCGTTGAAGTGAATAATTTCGGTCATGTTCTTGATGTCATGCCGCAGATTGAAGAGAGCATTTACACTTTGCTTCCCACGAAAGTTTTATGCCGTGATGACTGCAAAGGTTTATGTCCAGAATGCGGAAAAGATTTAAACGAAGGGCCATGTTCATGCAAAAAAGAGAATATAGATCCGAGACTTGAAGCACTGAAAAATTTCAAATTTCAAGATTGAATAATAAATTACACAGGGGGATTTTTAATCATGGCAACACCGAAAAGAAAAGTATCTCATGCGCGTACAGCCCAGCGTAAAGCAAACTGGCTCGGAGCTTTGAGCGCACCAGAAACTATGAGCTGCCCTCACTGCGGTGAAATTACGCTCGTTCATCATGCGTGCCCGTCATGCGGTTACTATCGTAATCGTCAGGTTGTGAAGGTCAAATCAGAAGAAGCAGCAAGCTAAAAGCAGTCAATGAGATATTAACGAAGGCCGGAGGAATGTATAGCAGCATATTCTCCGGCTTTGTGAATATGAGAACAGAATGAAGAAAGTAAAAATTACGGTTCTTAAGACCATGCTTAATGAAGACTTAGCGCAGGAATACGGCATTGATGGACTCGGAGCGTGTCCGATGCTCAAGGAAGGTCAGGTATTTTACGCGGATTATGCGAAGCCTGAAGGTTTCTGCGATGAGGCATGGAAGGCAATATATCAGTATGCATTTGCTCTTGCGCATGGCTCAGGGCGTGAACTGTTTTATTATGGGGACTGGATACGCAAACCGGGAGTTGCAATATGTTCCTGCAATGACGGACTGAGACCCGTAATATTCAAACTTGAAGCAACAGAAAACGAGTCAGAGATAGATTACGAACCAGTAAGGTAATGAGATAATGAGTGAAGAAAAATTTTATTTCCAGTCAGAAGCCGCAGAATTACTGAAAATGATGATAAGCTCTGTGTATTCAAACAGGGATATATTTTTGCGTGAGCTTATATCAAACGCTTCTGATGCATTAGACAAAAGGCGCATTGAATGCCTCAAAGATTCAGAATTAGCAGAGAACACTAAACCAGAGATATTAATTACGTCAGACAGTGAGAAAAAGATTCTCTCAGTCAGCGATAACGGAATAGGAATGTCGCGCGATGATTTGATTGCGTATCTTGGTACGATTGCGAAGTCAGGAACGAAAGAATTCCTCAAGGCCGCAAAGAATGAGAATCACGAGAATGAATTAATCGGTCAGTTCGGCGTGGGATTTTATTCTGTCTTTATGGCAGCAGATAAAGTTGAAGTTCTCACGCGCAAATTAGGGTCATCTGAGACGTATAAATTCATTTCGGACGGCGACGGCTCATATACGATTGAAGATGCAGAACAGAGAAGTGAATGCGGAACTACAGTAACGTTATACCTCAGGCATAATGACAGTAATGAAGAAGAATTCAAAGATTATTCAAATGAATGGGTTATACGCGAAATAATCGAAAAGTATTCGGATTTTATTTCATGGCCTGTAGTCTTTAAGGATAAAGTAATTAACTCACAGAAGGCAATATGGCAGAGGCCGGACAGTGAAATCAAAGAGGAAGAATATAATGAATTCTACAAGCATTTGACGCATGACTGGCGCGACCCTTTAACGCACATAAAGATTAACGCAGAAGGTGCCACGAATTTTAAAGGCCTGTTATTTATTCCGTCAGAAGCTCCGTATGATATGTTCATGAATCCCGAAGCGGGCGGCATAAGTCTATATATCAACCGCGTATTCATCATGAATGACTGCAAAGAATTAATCCCTGAATACTTGCGATTCGTCAGAGGCGTAATTGATTCTGAAGATCTGCCGCTGAATATTTCACGTGAAATTCTGCAGGACGAACCAGTAACGCGCGTAATCAGGAAGAGTACGCAGAGAAAAATACTTGTTGAGCTGAAAAAATTATTATCGTCTGACCGCGAAAAATATATTAAATTCTGGTCATCATTCGGAAGGATTCTCAAAGAGGGAATAATCAGAGACTCAGAATATGCAAAGAATATACTTGAAATAGCGTTATTCAGGACAACTAATAATGACGACTGGACAACGTTAGCTGAATATGAATCGCGCATGAAGCCGGATCAGGAAGGCATATACTGTTTAACGGGCAGTGATAATCTTTCAGCATTGAAGGCATCACCAAAACTTGAAGCATTCACCGAAAAGAATCTTGAAGTTCTATTGATGACAGATACGGTTGATTCGTGGATATTAGCGCAGGCAGGTTTTATTCTCCCGGAAGGCTCGAAGAAATTGCTTAACATTGCGAGTGATGAAGTCAGTCCGTACAGTGATGACGAGAAGAAAGAGAATGAAAATAAACTTAAGGCTCTTGATTCAGAATTTGAGACGCTGAAAAAGAAAGCACTGGAGATTCTCGGAGATAAGCTCGAAAACGTGAAGCCCTCACTGACTCTCACGAATTCACCGGCATGTATCCGTGATTCATCCGGCGGAATGTCCGTTCAGATTGAATATACTCTGCGTGCAATGGGTCAGAATCCTCCTGCACAGAAACGCATTCTTGAACTTAACGCTAATCATCCCGTCATAAAGAAACTGCTTGAAATGTCAAAGAATAATGACGAAAAAGTTTATGACATTCTCAGACTGTTATATGACCAGTCAATGATTCTTGAGGGTGTTGCTCCTGATGACCCCGCAGATTTTGTGAAGCGCATTGATGACTTGATGACGCTTGCACTGGTGAAATAAAAAATGCCGTTCCTGAGAGCAGCACTGCTTAAGAAGAAAGCAAAGCAAAAAGAGGAAGAAAAATTACTGCCTCCTGTCGTTGCTGTTGAATCTGAATCTGATTCTGAGTCTGAACCTGAAGCCGGAGAATTTTCCGGAATTGAAAATCTTCTTAGTCTGATTGACGAGAAAAAAAAACTCTTTGAATAAAAAGAAAAAGAAAAATAAAATGAAAACGCTGGACTGGATAACGAAAATCTTGAACACTTTGATGAATCTGAAACTCTTTCGGATAATACTGAGAATATTTGCGTTCCTGAAAGTGATTCTGACAGTGATAATGTTTCGGCGGTTCAGGAAGATGCACAAGAACAGCAAAAAGAATCAGGACAAGAAGTAGAATTAGAATCAGAGCAGGAATTAACAGCAGAACTTGAATTAGAATCTGAATCTGAACAGGAACAGCCAACATCAGAACTTGAAACTGAAACTGAATCTGAATCGGAGCAGGAACAGGAAGTATCAGCAGAACAAAAAGAACCAGAAGAAAATGAACCTGAACAAATACAGGAAATAATATCACAACAGGAATCACAACCAGAAATAGAATCCGAAGCTGAACATGAAGAGACGCTAGATACTCATGAGCAGGAATTTATATCTGAAGCCGAATTTGAATCCGTCAATGAGCCCGAACAAATAGAACCTACAGAGCATGAGCCTGAATCTGAATCAGAAAACAAAAATGCAGAACATGAAAGCGAAAATGAATCTGAGTCTGAGTCTGAAGGCGAACCAGGAGAATTCAAACTCAAATATGATTTCACATCAGGCGAACGCTATGTAGATTCAGTATCAACCAAAACTGAATTTGACAAAATGCTTGATGAGTTAGGCGCAATCAGCGGAGAATTACTATCACATGAAGTTGAAAAGTTCGCAAAACAGTTCACGGGAAAGTTTCAGGGTGATTTCGACAGGGCAGAATCGGATGCGAAAAAGTACGAAGCGTTTCTCGGAGGGTACATCACGAATGCGGCCATGATTCTTTATGATAACGGCTATCGTGATACGGCGATTAAGAGACTCGAACAGGCGAAAAGTATTCTTGAGGCAAGAAAGAAACTCGAAGATGAGACAGCAGCAATCAAGACACGCGTAGAAGAAGAAAATGATTCGGTAGACCTTTCAGACATACTTGGCTTATTCGGAGATTAGGATATTATGAAAAAAATATTTATTCCCCTTGTCGCTAATGATGAGGGGAATTTTTTTTGCCTTTTTGATTCTGGTATACTGATTTAAACTTTTAAATTCAATTTTCATGATCTCTTTCACGAGGTGATTCATCAATGCAAAATTCTATATCTGTACAGGAGGGTAAAATTCTTGATTTTGTTGACGGACAGCAAAGAAATGATACTCCCGAAGAATATGTGCGTCAGACGATCGAGAAAAGATTAATCAATGAACTGAAATATAAACGCGAACAGATAAAAATTGAATTCGGAATCAAAACTGGAAGTTCACGCCCAAGAGCAGACATTGTAATATGGAACTCAGGAGATGAACACACTCAGGAAAACGCAAAAATCATAATCGAATGCAAAAAGTCTTCAATTAATGCTGAAAGCTCAAAGGACGGAATCGAACAGCTGAAATCTTACATGTCCGTATGTCCAAATTGTGAGTGGGGAATGTGGACTAACAGCATGGCCAGATTCGTATTCAGAAAAATTATTGATTCAGAAGGCGTAACAGATTTCATTGAATATAATGACATACCTGCGGCCAACGGAAAAATTGATGAGATCGACAGACCAAAGCGAAGCACTTTGCGCAATGCCTCAGATGATAATTTGCTGTTCGTATTCAGGACATGCCATAATCATATCTACGCTAATGACGGGTTACACAAACAACCTGCATTCTTTGAATTCCTCAAGATAATATTCTGCAAGATTCAGGACGAAAAGAACCGGCCTAACGAGCTTGAATTCTACGCGACATCAAATGAACGCAAAAGTCTTGACGGCCAGATAAAAGCGGCGAATCGAATCGGTAAAATTTTTGACAGAGTGAAAGCTGCATACAGTGAAATATTTGACCCGAATGACAAAATAAATCTCAGTCCCAGAAGCCTCGCTTATGTCGTAAGTGCCCTTCAGAGTTACAGCCTCCTGAACACAGATATAGATATAAAAGGCAAGGCATACGAAGAAATTGTCGGTGCGAATCTCAGAGGGGACAGAGGAGAATTCTTCACGCCCAGAAATATTATGAAGATGACCGTCGAGATGATTAACCCGGGCTTTGACGAAAAAGTTCTTGACAGTTCATGCGGCACGGGAGGCTTCATCGTTGCGGCCATGACTCACACGCTTGATAATCTTCAGGCCATGTTCGAGAAAGATTTCGGAATTCCCAAAGATAAATGGAACAGCTCACAGCTCAGAGAATATGATGACAGAGTGAAAGAGATTGCATCACGTCAGTATTTCGGGTTTGACCTGAATCCGGATCTCGCAAAGGCAACACGCATGAATATGGTCATGAATAACGACGGAAGCGGAAATATATTACAGGTGAACTCACTTTTACCGCCGCACATGTGGCCGGAAGAATTCAAAGAGCATATTGCAAAGGCATTAGGCATAAAGGCATCATCAATCAGGAATCATAAAAGCATTGCACTCTTTGACGTGATAGTTACGAATCCTCCGTTCGGAAGCAAAATCCCGATAAAAGATGAATATATACTCGAACAATTTGAACTCGCTCACATGTGGAAACGCGGCAAAGATTCAAATACATGGGAAATGCAGAATAAATTGCAGTCATCAGTTCCTCCTGAGATATTATTCATTGAGAGGTGCACGCAGTTACTGAAAGAGGGCGGCAGAATGGGGATTATACTTCCTGATTCGATTTTGGGATCGCCTGGACTGGGCTATATACGTCAATGGATTCTCACGAATCACACTGCAGCGGCGAGTCTTGATTTAACGCCTGATACATTTCAGCCCAACAACGGAACGCAGACATCGATACTCATTCTTCAGAAGAAGACCGAACGTGAGAAAACGAATGAGGCAATTGCGAATCACATTGCGAATTACCCTGTATTCATGGCCAGCATAGACAGAGTCGGACATGACAGACGCGGCAATACGATTTACATTCGTGATGAAGCCGGCAATGAAATAATTGAACGCAATGACGACGGAATGCCCGTAAGGACTGTTGACGATCAGACGATTGAACTTCCTGCTGTATTTGAGGAATGGCGGGGGAAAAAAAAAACGGCTTTCTTCTGGGGAGACTGGAATATCAGTTATTGAGATTAAAGATATTCTTGCGGATAAAAATATGCGTCTTGAGGCAGGAGCATATAACCGTGAGGCTGAAGATATATCATCGTCAATTGAGAACGGGAAATATCCGGCTGTAAGGTTTGAAGAGTTTGCGAATTCGTATATGTTCGGCCGTTCAGTTAAACTCATGCGCTCGAAATCTCCGTATCCCTTCTTCCAGCCCTCAAGTGTTACTGACATAAAGCCTCAAGCAGACGGATATTTGTATTCGCGTAAACAGTCAGAAATTGATGAACTGATGATACATGAAGGGCAGCTATTGTTATCGCGTTCAGGCACAATAGGAAATGTAACATATGTATCAGAAACGCTTGACGGAAAATATTTGAGTCCTGACATGATTCGAATCGACTGCAGAGATTCAGATGATGCCGGATATATTTATGCGTATCTCAAAAGCTCAGAGGGTCAGAAACTTTTGCATTCTCTTGAATTCGGAGCGGTTGTTAAGCACATTAACCCTGAACACCTGAATGATATTCCCGTTCCCAATGCGCCGAAGGAATTGCGCAGAAGGATTCATGAACTCGTCATAAAGTCATATGCTCTTCGTGATGAATCTAATTCAATGATTGACGAGGCAGAAGCATTAATGATCCGTGAGCTTGAACTTCCGCCGATTGATGATATGAAGCATAAATATAATACGATGACATTCACGGTTAACAGTGCGGATTTCTTAAGCTCAATGCGGTTTGAGGCCTCGTTTCATTCGCCGCTGTTCAATGCGATTATAAATCACCTGAGAGAACATGCAGAAGAAGTTCTGACTGTCGGAGATTCAAGAGTGAGAAAAAAATAATTCTGCCTGGAATATTTAAGCGAGTATACGTTGATGAAGGATATGGAGCTGTATTTATCGGAGGCAAACAGATTAGTGAGCTTGACCCGTCAGAGAAAAAATATCTTGCATTCTCAAAGCATGAGAATTTGATTCGTGATGTGCTGACAATACATGAGAATATGATTCTTGTAACATGCATCGGCACAGTTGGAAAAGCAACTATTGTTCCAAAGCATTGGGAAGGGTGGACAGTAAGCCAGAACGTTATGAGGGTAGTTCCTGTTTCAGATGATATTGCAGGCTACACGTATACATTCTTTGCTTCTGATTATGGATGTGAACTTGTGAAACGTTATTCCTGCGGAGGAGTCGTTAAAGAAATCAGAGATGAGCATATGCAGCAGGTTCCGTTTCCATTGCTGAAGGACAAAGAGATTCAGAGCCGCATAAATTCACTTGCGCTTGAGGCAAATACGAAGAGATACGAAGCGTATGTGCTTGAGCGTGAGGCCATGAAGATAATTGAGAGTGAAGTAATTGTATAATTAATTCAGTTCCCCCTGATGTTAAAATTGTGAGGAACAGAATTAAATTTTTTGAGGAGGAATATATTTATGCTCAGTTCAATAGCAACAAGGGACACGATTCAGGAACACATAAGCGAATATCTTGACATGATGGAAAACGGCGAGGAGATCATCATGACGAAGAACGGAAAAGAGATAGGCCGGTTTCTTCCAAGAGGCAAAGTTGTAACACTTATAGGTGAAAGGCTCAAGGGAATTCTCAGCAAAGAGATTGATGCTGCCAAAGTAAGAGAAGAAATGTTGAGGAAGAAATATGAGATTGCTGATTGACACAAACGTACTGCTTGATGTGCTGCAGGAGAGAGAACCGTATCTTGATGAAGCTCTCAAAGTGTGGGGATACTGTGAGGATAACTACATTGAAGGTTATATCTCTGCTATGAGCCTGATTAATATATCCTACATCATGAGAAAAGAATTAACTCCTGACCGTATGCAGGAGATATTTATGGCATTGGCTTTAGCGTTCAGGTTTGCGGATCTTTTAAATTTTCGGATGTTGAAGAGGCCGCAAATATGAAATGGCATGATTACGAAGACGCAGTACAGAGCGTAACAGCAGAACGCCTCAATGCGGACTATATAATCACGAGAAACGCAAAAGATTATCAGAACAGCAAAGTGAAAGCATTAACACCTGAAGAATATTTTGCTGATGTCTTCACTTTCGGCAAATAAAAAATCCCTCCCGTTTTCAGAGAGGGAATGTATTTAACGATTCGATTCTAACCAGCTTTCGAGAATTAACACCGCCGCAATCTTATCTACACTTTTGCGTCTTCGTTTTCGTGATACATCTGCACCAATCAGAACCTGCTGTGCTATCACCGTCGTAAATCTCTCATCGTGCGTAACAAATTCACGTTCAGGATATTTTTTGCGAAGTTCATCGACAAGTGCAAGAATTTTTTCTCCGGCCTCGCTCTTTTTGCCGTCAGTCCGTAAAGGCAGACCAACAACTATAATTGCAGGATTATATTTTGCGAGTGCAGAATCAAAATCATTAAGCCATGAATCATTTTCTGCGTTCCATGTGTCTAACGGCTGTGCGATTATGCGGTTAGAGTCTGAAATTGCCGCTCCGATTCTCACTGTGCCGATATCAAGTGCAAGTACGCGTCCCGAACTCACTTTGACACCTGAGATTTAATCATTGCGTGAATGTGTTTCAGTGCATCTTCGAGTTTTGAGCCTTCACGACCTCCGCCCTGCGCAATATTCTTTCTGCCTCCGCCTTTACCGCCGAGAACAGCGCACGCTTCCTTCACTAGCGCGCCCGCATTCACTCCCATGTTCACGGCTTTATCGTCCGACATCACAACAAGCTGGCATGAATCATCTTCAGTGTTACGTGATGCAAGAATAACTACATTTGGTTCTGGACGTGCCTTTGCCTTGTCGCCTATATCGCGTAACATGTTGGGCTGAATATCAATGAATCTTCCTGTCTGAACGAGTACACCGTTAATTTCTTCACGTTCTAAAAATCTCTCTGAGTTTTCGAGAACATCGCGTAATTTCGCCGCCTGAATCTGACTCTTCATCGTCTTTAACTCTTCGACAAGTGCTTTTGCTTTCTCATTGAGATTATCTTCATCGGTTGAGAGTAACGCTGTCATTGAACGTCTGAGTGTGAATAATTTCTGAAGAATCGCAAGTACATTCATGCCCGTAGCCGCAAGTATTCTTCTTGTGCCTGAGCCAATGCTCTCTTCACGAAGAATCTTAAAGCTGCCAATATCACCCGTACGTTCGACATGCAAGCCTCCGCATAATTCCATTGAGAATCCCTCGACATTTACGACTCTAACAACATCGCCGTATTTCTCATCGAAGAGTGCCTTAGCTCCGAGTGATTGAGCCTCTTCCTTTGAATGTTCTGATATATCAACCGCAATATTATTCAGGATTTCACGGTTAATTATCTCTTCGGCCTGTGCTATTTCTTCATCAGTAACTGCAGAATGATGCGTGAAGTCAAATCTCAAAAACTCATCCGTAACGAGTGAACCCGCCTGCCTGACATGACGGCCAAGTACGCGTCCGAGTGCCTCATGCAGTAAATGCGTTGCCGTGTGATTGCGTCTGATTGCACTTCGTCTTTCATCGTCAATACGGCATTCTGCGTTATCTCCAACGTTGATTGTGAATCCTGATTCAAGTTTTGCCGTATGAACGATAATATTCCCATGAGGTATAGTGTTTATGATTTTCACTTCATGGCCTGCAATCATCATTATGCCTGTATCGCCGATCTCGCCGCCGCGTTCAGCATAGAAAGGTGTTACGTCTAAAACGATCTCACATTCACACGGACCTGTTACGCTTTCGGTTCTGCCCTCTGAATCAATCAGCGCGATAATCTTTCCTGTCCCTGAATCTGATTCATAGCCCGTAAATTTCGTTCTGCCTGTCTCATTCTCAAGTTCAGTGTATATATCTCCGGCTAATGCGCTTCTTTTCTGCTTGCTTGATGACCTTGCACGTTCTCTTTGCTCAGTCATTGAACGCGTGAAGCCTTCTTCATCGAGAGTGAAGCCCTGTTCACTTGCCATTTCTCTGGTGAGTTCAGGAGGAAATCCGTATGTGTCATAGAGTGTGAATATAACATAACCGGGAATTTCGTTTTTGTTCTGTGCTTTGAGGTTCGCAATCTCTGCATCAAATAATTCTGTTCCCTGTTTGAGCGTCTTATTGAACTTCTCTTCTTCAAGCGTGATTATCTGTTCGATTACCGGCCTCTGCGTAATAAGTTCACGATAAGGATTACCCATAATATCAATCAATATGGGCATGTATTCACACAGGAACATATCATCAAAGCCGAGCAATTTCCCGAATCTTACAGCTCTGCGCAATAATCTTCTCAGGACATAACCGGGACCGTCATTTGAGGGTAAAACACCGTCAGCAAGCATGAAGGCAACACTGCGAACATGATCTGCAATCACACGTACGGCCATGTCATTTTTCGAATCATTCCCGTACTTTATACCTGCACGTTTGCATGTATGTTCGATTAACGGCGTGAATAAATCCGTCTCATAATCCGTATCTACATTCTGAACAACTGATGCAAGTCTCTCAAGTCCCATGCCTGTATCGATATTCTTGTGGGGCAGTAAGGGCAAACTTCCGTCCTTTTGTCTGTCGAACTGGGTGAACACGAGATTCCAGATTTCCATGTAACGGTCGCAATCACAGCCAACGCCGCAAGTTTCTTTTCCGCACGAATACTTTTCGCCTCTGTCGTAATATATCTCACTGCATGGCCCGCACGGCCCTGTGTCGCCCATGTACCAGTAGTTATCTTTCTCGCCGAAACGATATATCTTCTCTTTGGGAAGTCCCACGACATTATGCCACACGTCAAATGCTTCTTCATCATCAAGATATATAGTTGCGTATAATCTTTCGGGGTCAAGTCCGACTCTCTCAGTCAGGAATTCCCACGCCCATGTTATAGCCTCATGCTTGAAGTAACTTCCCCACGTGAAATTTCCGAGCATCTCAAAGAATGTATGATGTCTTGCAGTCCTTCCGACGTTCTCAATGTCATTTGTACGAACGCATTTTTGACTCGTTACGACTCTGGGATATTCAGGTTCTTTTATGCCCAAGTAATATGGCTTTAACGGAACCATTCCGGCAATCGTGAAAAGTAATGAAGGGTCATCAGGGACGAGCGAAAAACTTTCGAGATGCTTTGAGCCTTTTTCCTCCCAGAACTTTATGAACATATCGCGGAGTTCAGCGGCACTTCTGTATTTCATCATGCATTCTCCTTTTTGCCCGTCAGCTTATTTATAAACGGCTGTACTAAATCAACAGGAATCGGGAAAAATGTTGTCGTGTTTCTCTCACCGGCAATCTCGCGAATCGTCTGCAAATATCTCAGCTGCAATGTTACGGGTGAACTTTCCATTTTGTGAGCGGCTTCCGATAATTTTTCGGCGGCTTGTAACTCACCTTCTGCGGCAATGATTTTTGCTCTGCGCTCACGTTCTGCTTCTGCCTGACGTGCCATTGCCCGCTTCATTCCTTCCGGGAGTTCAAGCTCTTTCACTTCAACCGCGCTAACCTTAATACCCCACGGATCTGTGCGGTCGTCAATTATCTTCTGCAATTCCTGATTGATTTTCTCTCTGGACGAAAGCACTTCATCAAGTTCAACGGATCCCACAACAGAGCGTAACGTAGTCTGTGCAAGCTGACTTGTCGCTACGATATAGTTCTCAACTTCGACAACTGATTTTGCAGGCTCAAGTACACGGAAGTAAACTACAGCATTAACTTTGATTGCTACGTTGTCTTTCGTGATTACTTCCTGAACTGGAACATCAAGCGTTAAGATTCTCAGGTCAACCGTGATTGCTTTGTCGATGAACGGCATGATGAATACGATTCCAGGTCCGCGACTGCCAACAAGACGGCCAAGTCTGAATAACACGAGTCTTCTGTATTCAGGAACAACACGAATCGCCATTGAAAGTACGATAAGCAAAAAGAATAGCGCAACAGCAACCGAACCAAGCCCAGAAATAATTGAGCTAATATCTTCCATATGAATCACCATAATATAAAATCACCTCAGCTGAATAAATTTTTTACTTTGTCGAAAAATCCCTGTTCACTATTAACCGGCGTTTTCATTTCGTCAGCAAGTGCCTTAATCAACTCGCGCTGTTTTTCGGTCAATTGCTTCGGAATCTCAATGTAAACATGAGCGTATAAATCTCCCTTTGCATTGAGAGAATTAATTTTAGGCATTCCCTTACCCTTAACCTTGAACACCTGCCCTTGATACGTCCCGGCCGGAATATTTATCTCAGTTACGGATCCGTCAAGCGTGTTAATCTTTGCGGTCGTACCCAGAACTGCCTGCGGATATGTGAGAATCAAATTCGTGTGTAAATCCGGCCCGTCGCGCTCAAAGTCCGGGTGTTTCTCAACGTCAATCATGAGATATAAATCACCCGAAGGCCCATCGTTTATTCCGTCCTCGCCTGCATGAGGGATTCTTAAACGCATTCCCCGTTCAATTCCCGCAGGTATCTTAACTTCAATCGTATGTTTCTTACGCACCATTCCGCGCCCGTGGCATTCATCGCATTTATCCCTAATGATTTTTCCTTTGCCTTTGCAGTCAGGGCATGTAGTTATGCTCACGAACTGACCGAATAAACTTTGCTGTGCCTGTCTCACCTGACCCTGACCTTTACACGTCGGGCATGTCTCAGCTTTCGTACCCGGCTTTGCTCCTGTTCCGTTACAGTGCTGGCATTTCTCAGAACGCATTACGTCAATATCGCGTGTGATTCCTGTGCTGGCTTCGAGAAGCGTTATCTTCATGACCTGTTCAATGTCTTCACCCTGACGCGGTGCATTGGGATTCGCTCTCCGTGAACCTCCGAAGCCCCCAAAACCGCCTCCGAATGCCTGCGAGAATAAATCACCGAATAAATCGCCGAGATCTACGCCTCCCATACCGCCGAAAGGATTCGCATTGCCGTCCGCACTTCCGAACTGGTCATAACGGGCGCGTTTCTCCGGGTCATTCAGAACTGAATACGCCGCATTTATCTTCTTGAACTTGTCTTCTATTGCCTTGTCGCCGGGATGTGAATCAGGATGATATTCATGCGCAAGTTTCCTGAATGCCTTCTTTATGTCCGCCTGTGATGCATCTCTTGGGACTCCGAGAATTTCATACAAATCTTCCAAACTGTTAAAGCACCTCCTTAATGTTAAACAAAATCCCCTCCGCTAATATCAACAGAGGGGAATAAATATCAAATCCCTGTGATGATTAACGCGAGCGTCTTCTCTGCTGTGATGATGAATGCGATTCAAGTCTGCGTTTAAGTTCCTGTGCGGGTCTGTAGTTCGGGTTGATTTCAAGTGCCTTATTCGCCCATGTAAGCGCATCATCTCTTCTGTTGCGTAATCTTTCAGCCGCAAGTCCTGCCCAGTATGCCGCAAGATAATTCACATTCGGTTCTGCTTCTGCCGCCGCTGAATAATCCTCGAATGCCTGAGTGATTCTGTTTGAGCTGTACTTCTGATATGCTGCTCTCTGCATTGCAATTAACTCACGTCTTCTTGCCGCCGGAAGTTTGTACGTTAATATCATGGCCGCTTCCGTTGAGTTGTCCGGGTCAAATGCAGGAAGTTCTTTTATCAGCGTCTCCATCTCTGCAACTTCGTTAGCTTTCATGTTTGCTTCGACTTCACGGTTGATTAATGCCGATTCTCTTTCATTCAGTGATGTTGAAACTTCTGCGAGCTTTTTGTTCTCATTCGCAAGTGCTGATTCACGTGCTGTTAAATCTGCTTCCTTCTTTGAGAGTGCCTCCTCATGTGATGCAATCTCTTTTGACTGCTCAGATAATTTTTCTTCCTGTGATTTCGCATTTGCCTCACGCGCCGTTACTGCCTCTTCTCGTGCCTTCAGTGCCGAATCCTTTTCGCTGAGTTCTGACTCTAATGCGCTTAAACGATTGCCGGTTGCTTCACGTTCTGTTAATGCTGTCTCACGCTTCACTAATTCCGCTTCACGTTCTGTGAGTTTGTCTGCTGCTTCTTTGGCCGAAATTTTTGCGTTGAGTTCACTCTCACGTCCGGCAAGCTCTGACTCTCTTTTCGCTAAATCTGCCTCACGTCCTGCAAGTGCTTCCGTTGCTGTCGTAAATTTCTGGCTGGCTTCCGCAAATGCCTTCTCACGTCTGGCAAGTTCCGCTTCACGTCTCATCAATGCAAGTTCACGGTCCTTAATCTGATTCTCACGTCCTCCGAGTAAAGCCGATTCTGCGTTGTGCTGACGATTCAACTGCGCGAGTCTGGCCGCTCTGGGTGCAAAATTAGTTTCCTGATCTCTTAATGATTCCTCGCGGGCCTTCAGTGATGCCTCTAATGCTTCGAGTTCTGCGGCTTTAGCATTCACTGCATTTTCCCTCAGCGTAAGTTCATCGGGCTGTTCTGGTTCTGAGTCTGCACTCGCAACTTCCTGTAATGACTCTGATTCTGATTCTGTTACTGCAGGTGCAGCTTCGGGTTCATCAGCCCATGACAATGAGACCGACAGCAGCATCATTACCAGCATGAGCATTGCTGTTTTTCTGAACATAAACGTATCCTCCCTTTAATGTGTGAAAATTTTTATGGCGATAATTCTATAATAACCGCAAAATTTTAACAAACAGCCTTAGTTTATACACGTATAACTGGTTAAAAGCCAGTCAAAATTACGAGATGATTTTATGCTGTAAGTTACACGGTGTAATTAATCTATGTCTGAATTCTGGGTTTTATTCCCATTGTCTGTATAATAAAGCTAATAATGCACCCGATATGTTATGCCACACAGTGAATAATGCACCGGGTACAGCTGCCATTGCCAGACCTGGAAAAATATTTTCTGCGAGACTGACAGCAAGACTCGAATTCTGTATCCCGACTTCAATTGAGAGTGCCTTGATTCTTGCATCGCTGACTCCGATTGCACTGCCAAGCATGAACCCGCAGACATATCCAAGAAGATTATGAAGTATAACTACAGTGAAGATTAACAGACCGGATGAAAGAATCTGTTCTGCATTACGGGAGATGACAGACATAGCGATTAAGCATACTGCAATCATTGATACAATCCTTGAAACATCAGAGAGAGCATCATTGATTTTCGGAAAGATTTTGCTGACGGTTAAGCCCAATACTATTGGAATGATTACTACCTGAATGATTGAGAAGGTCATCGCAAAAGTATCAACTTCAATTCCTCTTATATTCAGAAGCATGGACGTTATTGCAGGCGTGGCGAAAGGAGCAAGAATTGTATTTATGCTCGTCATCTCAACACTCAAAGTTGTATCTCCTTTTGACATTGACGTTATTGTATTGCTTGCTACTCCTCCCGGACATGTTCCGACAAGAACAACTCCTGTCATTAAATCAGCATCAAGTTTGAAGAGTAAAGATAAAAATAATGCGAGTGCAGGCATGATTGCGAACTGTGCGATTATTCCGAGAAGAATATGAAGAGGCTTCGTAGACAGCAGCTTGAAATGATCCAGACTGAGATTCAATCCCATTCCGAACATGATTATCATTAATATCGGATTAATCCATTCAGTTTGAATCCATGATGCACTCGAAGGAACGAACAACGCTAATGCAGCGGCAATTATTACGACAACGGCCATGAATTGCCCAAGAGAATCACTAAGTTTGCGAAGAAAGTTCATAATGATACATCTCCTCTTTGTGAAAAAATAATTTAAATGGGATGAGTAAATAGTATCATATAAACTCACATGAATTCATTACATATTCCAGGATAATTTTACTTTTGGCAGCTCAAGTTTATTCACACTCTGGAAATCATAATTTATGCCGTTATCTTCAAGCTCCTTAAGAAACGCATTCACATAAACCGGGCTTGAAAAGTGCTGCATAATATCGAAAGTAAATCGTCCGCTGACCGCAGATATTTCGATTAAGATTGCACCGCCTCCCGGATATGTCCATAAATGAAAATCACGTATATATTTTTCAGATTCTTTGAAGTCCCCTTTTCCCACATAACTGACAGTTGCGGTCAGAATGCCGAATGTGTGAGCGATAATTTTACCTGCAAGTGCTAATCTCTCATTGTCATTTTTCATTGAGAGCAGCAATTGATTAATGCCCTTAAGACTATTCACACCTGCAAGCACTTTTTCTTCCTGTGTCTGTACGATGACCATTCCGCGATAAGCTGTTACCTGCTTCTCAAGAGGCCAGTTCCGCATTTTGTCTTTATATTCAAGCATGACACCGCCGACTAATGTCTGATGTGCAAGAGGAGCATGAAGTGCCTTGCGCTGATTGACACACAAAGCTATTCGTATTGCGTCTTCTGAATCAGGATATAACTTTGCGACTGCCCTGCTCAGAAACAAAGCCGTCATTGTTCCGGGAGTACCGTTATGCTGTGTAACGAAGCGCATGAATTCAGATTCAGAAATAGATACGCTGTATACAGTCCTGACGTTATCGCTCTCATGCCGGACATATTCGGCTGGATTGAGAGCTTTTGATATATCTGTATGTGTTGGAACAGGAAGTTCTGAGGCAGTTAAAACGGGGTCATTCCATTCTTCAATAGGAATATCATCACCTGCAAGACGAATGCCATCACGATTTAATTCAGCATGATAACGTTCTGAGCAGTAATAATATAAGAGTGTGCGGAGAAGTTCATATGCGCCTGTACCGTCAGTCAGAGCGTGAAAGACATCGAGAATGATTTTGTCATCATGCCATGCAAAAGCGATCATGTGAAAATTAGACTCCTCAGAATTTAAATCAACGCCGCGAAGAGAATTTGTGATGATAACGGGCCTGTGATTTTCAGCAAAAACGTAACTGCCTTCTTTGTTCTGCAACTCAACACAGAAATACGGGTAACGTTTCATAGTCATATTAACGGCATGACGAAATGCATCCGGCTCTATTGAATCACTCATGCGCATATGGATTCGAATCACGCTTGCATTGTCTTTTCCTGACTGATACAAAGTGCGAAGTTCAGTAAATAATTTCTGTTCCATGTGTACCGCCTTTCATACTTTCATGTTCATATATTTTATATTTAATCTTGCTATAATGACCGAAATTTTTTTCTCAGGGAGGTATCTTTTCACATGATAAGTTTATTCAAAGGCCAGAAGGTTGACTTAACGAAAGGTAATCCGGGACTCTCAAAAATAATCGTCGGGCTTGGCTGGGACGTGAATAAATATGACGGAGGCTCGGCGTTTGATCTGGACACAGCAGCGTTTATGCTCGGCACAAACGGAAAAGTACGAGCTGATTCTGATTTCGTGTTCTACAACAACCTGAAACATTCATCAGGGGCAGTTCAGCACATGGGAGATAATTTGACTGGAGCAGGAGAAGGAGACGATGAGCAAATCAAAGTCGAACTCTCAAAAGTTCCGGCTAATGTCGATAAGATTGCATTCACCGCCACGATTCATGAGGCCGAAGAGCGAAAACAAAATTTCGGTCAGGTCTCGAACGCATATATACGAATCATTGATGAGGCAAAGAATGCTGAGTTAATCCGCTATGACTTGGGCGAAGACTTTTCGATTGAGACAGCTGTAGTTGTCGGTGAATTATATCGTCAGGGTTCAGAATGGAAATTCAACGCAATAGGTTCGGGCTTTAAGGGCGGACTCAGGGCGTTATGTCAGAATTTCGGAGTGAATGTGTAAATGGCGGTGAATTTGCAGAAGGGTCAGAAAGTAGAACTCAGGAAATCAGACGGAAGTACATTGAGACGAGTCATGATTGGTCTGGGCTGGGACGCGGCTAAAACTTCAGGAGGCTTCTTTTCGCGCAGAACTCATAACATTGACTGTGATGCTACGGTCTTTGTGTGCAGAAACGGAAAACTCATGAGCAATGATGATGTTGTTTACTATGGCAATCTGAAACATAAGAGCGGATGTATCACTCACATGGGCGATAACTTAACCGGCGATGGAGAAGGCGATGACGAACAGATATTTGTTAATCTTGATGCACTTCCGGGAGAATATGACAGAATTATATTTGTCGTGAACATCTATAACTCTCATGAACGTAATCAGAACTTCGGAATGATTCAGAATGCATTTATACGAATCATTGATGCTGAAAGTAACACCGAGCTTTGCAGATATAATTTAACTGAAAATTATGAGGGCATGACCGCAATGGTATTCGGTGAAATATATTTACGCAATGGACAATGGAAATTCAACGCTATCGGTCAGGGTACGAAAGACGCAAGTATTGAGGAATTAGCCGCGAGATTCAGATAACGGAACATAATATGCAACCGGGCATTAATGAATCAGCTTTTGAGATTCAGATTAGAGTGAATTATGTTCCCTTTGTCGTTAAGGCAGAGGGAATTTTTTTATGCGCTAAAATATAATGCATTACACAACAGGAGGAATAAACACAATGAAATTTTATGATCTTGAATGGCTTGCAGAGAAATGCGGAACTGATAACAAATACGAAATCACAGCCAAAGTTGCAGCAGAGGCCAGACGTGAAAGCGAAGAGACTCCCATAGATAAAAGCAATCCGGGCAATGAAAGATTTATTTCAAACGTCCTGCTTGAAATCGAAGAAGGTAAAAGCCCAATTAACGCACATAAAGAATAATAATGAGCAATAACTGGAAGACTGAACGGAAAATTTTGCTCGGCATTACGGGAGGAATAGCGGCGTATAAGATTCCTTCACTGGTGAGGCTGATAAAGAAGGCAGGCTGTGAAGTTGAAATCATCATGACGGAAGCATCATCAAATTTCGTTACGCCTATGACGCTTTCAACTCTTTCAGGCCATGAAGTATGGCGCGATAAAGATTTTGACTTCCGAATCCCTCACATAAAATTATCGCAATGGGCCGAAGTCTTAGTGATTGCACCATGCACAGCCAACACGCTCGCGAAACTTGCACACGGAATCGCCGATAATCTTCTCACTTCTGCATTCTCTGCCGCAAAATGTCCCGTGATAATTTTTCCTGCGATGAATGAACGCATGTACGATAATCCTTCGACACGGGAGAACATTCGCATACTCAGTGAGCGTAATATTCACATTGCGGAGCCTTTAACCGGAGCATTGGCCTGCGGTGATTCAGGAAAGGGAAGAATGCCTGAGCCTGAAGAAATTATGCATGAGATATTCAGGTCATTATGCCCACTTCACGACATGGCCGGAAAGCATGTACTCGTTACTGCCGGACCGACTCACGAGTATATAGACCCTGTGCGTTACATCTCGAATCCTTCAACGGGTAAAATGGGCGCGTCAATGGCACGTACAGCATGGTACAGAGGTGCGGACGTGAGAGTTATTGCCGGGCCGGTTGAGATTGATTCGTACGGGCTTGATGTGATTCACGTTAAGAGCGCAAGTGATATGCTCAATGCCGTCATGAATAATCTTGAATGGTCTGACTATATCATCAAGGCTGCGGCTGTAGGGGATTACAGAGCGAAAGAGATTCATGAACGCAAGATTAAACGCGGAGATAAAGACACACTTACGGTTGAGCTGATTCAGAATCCAGATATAGCTGCTGAAATCGGAAAGGTGAAACGTGAGAATCAAATTCTCGTTGGATTTGCGGCAGAAACAGATGACATTGAAAGCAACGCACGCTTAAAACTTGAGCGCAAGAATTTAGATTACATACTCGCAAATGATGTTCTTGCTGAAAATTCCGGCTTTGCATCTGACATGAACACAATTAGATTGATTCCGCGTGATGAATCGAAGCCCGAAAAAATTATCTCAGGTCTCAAGAATGAAATTGCATATGACATCTGGAGTGAAATAATTGCTGGTTGATGTTGCAGTCCCGGAAATGTCTTTAAGCTCGCTCACGTATGAATGCCCGGTGAAATTAAATCCGGGTGTACGTGTGATTGTGCCTGTTCAGAATCATATGCATGTCGGATTCGTTACCGGCCAACATGAATCGCCTGTTAATTTTGCGGTTAAACATATTGCAGGCGTAATCGATGACAGGTGCATTATCCCTCATGACATATGGAACATGGTCATGTATGCAGGGCGCGTATGTTTCTGCGGAGCTGGTGAGGCACTGAGAGTGATATTGCCCAGAGCATTAACTGACGGTGCAAAGATAAACCCTCCGCCTGAAATTGTGAATGCAGAGAAGAATTTTCACGAGAGAAATTATTTTAACCCGTTTGATGATGAGCGGGTTAATTTTTTCGTGAATGAACTTGAGAGACCTGAACGAACACTGATATTATTTCCGACAAGTGAATATGCAAAGAATTTCTATTCAAATCTGCCTGAACACATAAAGAATGAATCATTGCTGTATTCACGGGGCAATAAGTTATTCGCGTCATGGATGTCTGCATACACTCAGCGATTCAGAATCGTAATTGCATCACCTGCCGGAGTATTTGCGCCTTTAAGCCCCGAACGCATAATCATCGAAGACGAAGCAAGCATGAATTATATTATTCCGCGTCTGAATATCTCAGCCCGAAGTCTTGCAGGACACAGAGCCGTTTCACTCGGAGCAGAATTAATCACAGCAGGAAGAATGCCATCACTAAAGACATATATACGCACCAGACCAAAAGAAAGCGTAAAGCCCGAACGAAAAAATATTATTCTCGCGGATATTCATAATTCAAAGCGCGAAGAAATTCACGGCATTGAAGGCACTATCCCTTTGACATTCTCACTGATTAAGCGAACGTATAAGGCACTAATGCAAAATCATAATGTCATCTGGATATTAAGCAGGCTGGGCGAATCATCTGAAGTATTCTGTGAGAACTGCGGACATTCAGTTAAGTGCGACAAGTGCGGACGTGTCATGAAGAGCATGGATGACGGTAATATTTTGTGGTGCGAGACATGCAGAAAGAGCAGAGAATTCCCGTTAAAGTGTGAGAACTGCGGTTATGCGTTCTTTAAGGGCAGGAGGCCGGGACTTGATGCGTTAATTCAAATCGTGAAGAAATATTACAACGATGTTCACATTTACGCGGAGGGCATGAAGAAAACACAAATGCACGGCCTTATTCTGAGTACTCACAGAGGGCTTGAATTATGCAGTAAGATTCAGCCGGAATTAATTGCGTGGCTCGATTTAGATTTAGAGTTATGGAGACCGGATTACAATACGCGTTATAACGTCTTCAACATGCTTTATGAATCATACTGGCGCGGACGCAAAAGAGATTCGCAGAGGAAAATATTAATTCAGGCACGCAAAGCAGGAATGAAGCTCGCGAATTTTTTATCTCAGGGCTGGGAGAAATTTATTACCGATGAATTAAAACAGCGCGAAGAATACATGCAGCCTCCTTACGGTTATATCATTGAGATTGAATGTAGTACAATAAAGCGTGGGGAAATAATACAGGCATTCGATGAAGCAGGTATATTCGTTATGGATCCAGGAGAAGACTCACAGCCTCTTTATGTGAATGTGAATAGTCTTGATGAATTAAAGAATGTGCCTGAGCTTTTCAGAATAAGAGCAGATAAATCCCTCAGAATAAAATTAAGGAGCGAATAGACATCAACACATTCAACAGAAAATTAGCAAGGGGAGCATTAATTGCGGCACTCTATGCAGTTCTGACAATTTCACTTGCGGAAATATCATACGGCCCTGTACAGTTCAGAGTCTCGGAAGCATTAACGTTATTGCCTTACTACATGCCCGAAGCGATACCCGGATTACTTGCCGGCTGTATAGTCTCGAATTTCTTCGGGGGTTATGGTCTCACGGATATAATCTTCGGATCACTAGCGACACTCATAGCTGCAATCTTAACGCACAAGTCAAAGAATATATACATCGCGGCATTATGGCCTGTACTCTCGAATGCAGTCATAATTGGAACTATGCTGCATGTTCTGATTAATGTTCCGCTGATTGCGACATGCATTTACGTGGGACTTGGTGAGGCCGGAGCATGTTATATAATTGGGGTGCCGTTAATGAAGATACTTGAGCGTCAGAATATAATAAGCAGGGACTATTAAGTAATCTTGACGTTTTAAGGCTCAAACAGTGAATGCTAGAATTCAGCACAAAAAAATTTGCGTAACTTCAAAAGCAGTTTTGTTTTAACATTTTAGGGAGGAATATTATTATAATGTCATTTAAGAAAGTATTATCACTCGTCATCATGTTGTCTCTTTCAGTTCTCAGTTTTTCACCCGCATATGCCGCCGCAAAGAAACCAGCAGCACCTTCAGGAGCAGATTTCGTTGGCATAGTCGACAGGGGAGATATTCTCAATAATCATCCGAGACTGAATCAGGTACGTCAGCAGTTATCAGAAATAGCGAGAAAGAAAGAGAACGAAGCCAAAGCAGCGGCAGACAAAGAGACTGACACAGCGAAAAAGGCACAGGCAGTTCAGCAGAAGAGAATGGAACTTGCACAGGAAGAGCAGAGATTAATGGCTCCGATATATCGTGATTGCGAGCAGGCAGTTCGTGAAGTTGCAGTGAAGAAAAAATTAACGCTTGTGCTTGATAAATTCGTAGTGTTAATCGGCGGAGTTGATATTACTCAGGACGTAATTCAGCAGTTATCGAAAAAGAAATAATTTAATCGCGTTAATCCAAATGCGTAAAATTTTTGCGTTACTCGTAATTTTTTTATGCACATCGAATACTACGGCGTTCTGTGCTCAGTCTCAGATTCAGACTCAAAATCATGACTGGGTATGGAACGTCTTAGTCGTACCTCCGTTAAGCGGCTGGGAATCTGAACCAGGAAAATCAATCAGTACTGCGTTGTCATGGTGTGAGCGTGAAATTTCAGAAAGCAGCAACGGCATAGGCGGCCATGATGTGAAGTTCACGAAGATAAATATCTCAGGTGATGCAGATATTATGCGTACTGTGAGATTGAATTTTGATTCTCACACGATAGCAATAATGAGCTTTGCACTTTCACCCGAAGCAGACAGAATTCTTGTTGCGCGTCTCTCAGGCCATGAAATTCCGTTAATGATAGCCGGAGGAGAAAATGTATTAATAGACAGGGGCGGCCGTCCTGCTGTTAATATTTTTGCACTTGATCTATACCGTGATTACAGGTGCGCTGCGTTTGCCGAATATGCGAAGAGAATTTATGCTAACGACAAAGAGAAGAGAATCGCATTAGCCGCAAGCCGTTTCACAGTGAATCAGGAACGTGAAGCTAAGATATGCTATGCCATGCTCGATAACGCAGGATTTATGCCTATGCCTTACTGGGCGGACGCATCTGTTCATGACACATTCAGAATGATGTCGGAAGAGATCGAAAGCTATGAAGGAGAGAAGGCCGGAGTAGTAATTTCATTCATGGGCGGAATGGGAGCACGCGAAATATGGCGTAATTTTATGCGTCTGCGTTCATCATGGCGGTTATGGAACGTATCAGAGCCGGACAGCACATATCTTTCATGTCGCGGAATGATTTTTGCAGATCAGAATGTATTACTTGATTCACTCGGAGGATTCATTGAGACAAAGAGACTCTTATGGCGGACGCGCGCAATGAGAATTGATGATAATGTTGCGGCAGGAAGAGCTATTGCACTTTATGAATGGCTGAAACGCGCAGTAGATATTATGCCTCAGCCTGTGGATAACATGCCCAGAGCTGAATTATTGCGCAATTTATCACGCACTCAGGCAATTCCGTTTGGGAATCAGGTTCTGAACATATCACCCAGTCTTCACAGACCATATCAGAGAGACGTTTATATAGTTGAAGTCCGTAACCGCGAATATTCAAATCTCGATGTAGTGAACACACGCGGACTTGTTTATGTGCCTTCGTATTAAGTTAAGTGAAAAAAAAAAGAAGGGGCAGAAATACCCCTCTCTTTTATGCGTCTTCAGGTTCAGGACATTTAACGTTATATGCTATTGCAGTCATAACAGGAATAACCAGAAGAGTTAATATCGTACTCACTGTGAGACCGGCCATGATAGTAACGGCCATCGGACCGAACATAACATCCCAGATTAACGGCAGCATTCCCAGAACTGTAGTTAGTGCTGACATTGCAACCGGTCTTAATCGCGCTATACCGTCTTCTACGATTGATTCATACTTATCACGTCCTGCGGCAAAATCTGCGCTCACCTGGTCAAGCAAAACGATTGAATTCTTCGCCAGCATTCCCACGAGTGATAACAGACCTACGATTGCCATAAAGCTCACGTCCATACCTGCAAGCCATAAGCCTCCGACAACACCGATTAAGATTAGCGGCAATGAAAGAAAAATTATTATCGTCTGTCTGAATCCGTTGAATAAAAATACCATTATGATGAACATGATTAATATTGCGGCAGGAAAAGCTACAGCCATTCCCGCAAGTGATTCATCAGAGAGTTCATGCTCTCCGCCCCATTCAAGCGTATATCCCAATGGCAAGTCTATAGCTTCGATTTTGGGCTTTATGCGTGCAATCATGGCATCGGCATTAGTTCCGAGTTTTACCTCGCTCATTGCAGAGATATATCTGCTTCTGTCCCTGCGCATGATAATATTATCTTCAAAGGCGGTCTCAAGATTCGAGAAGACTGTACCCAACGGCACAGATTTATTTGCGGCAGGAGACCATACCGGCATAGAACTCAGAAGCTCAATGTTATTTCGTTCCTCTGGTTTGAAAGCGGCGTATATTGCCAGCGATTTATCCCCGTCCCTGAATGCCCCGATTGGATAACCCGTTGTTGCTGTCTGCATTGCAAGATTGATTAACGGCCGTCCAAGCCCAAGACTTTGCATCTGATCCTTCAGGATATGAGGACGAATCACTTCAACAGGTTCACGCCAGTTATCACGAACGAATTTTGCTGAGGGGTCTTCTTCCATGATTCGCAGTGCCTGATTTGCTATGCGTCTCAGCGTGTGAGGGTCTTCACCGTAAAATCTCACGCCGATTTTCTCACTCATTCCGCTTCCCCGTGCGAATAATCTGCAATAGCCTTCAAGCGAGGGCATCTGTTCATCAATATATGCCTGTGTCTTAAGCAGCATAGGCCGCGTATCTTTTCCGTCTTTCATCTCAATCATTAACTGAGAGAATGCAGTATTGTTTTCAGGAGGCGAATACGTAAGCATGAATCTTAATCCTCCTCCGCCTATGAACTGTGAGACATTTTTCACTTCGGGCTGTGATGAAATATAATCTACGAGCTCCTGCGTTACCTTCTCCTGACCAGCAAGCGATGTTCCTTCGGGACTCCACAAATCAACGTTGAAATATACGGTCTCGGCATCAGGGAAGAATGATGTCGGCATAGTCGAGAAGATATACATTGAAGCTCCGAACATTGCAATCACGATTATGACCGTCAATGTCCTGTTACGCAAACAGCCTTCAAGTATCGCTCTGTAAGTCCTGAATAAAAATGTGTCGTAAGGATCTCCTTCATGCTTTGAGGGCTTGAGCATAACTTTTCCCAGAACGGGCGCAAGGATTAATGCCGCAAACCAGCTTAAGAACATTGAGATTGCTACGACCTGAAAGAGTGAACGCAGAAATTCACCGGCCTGTACGTTTGACAGTCCGACGGGAGCAAATGCCATTACGGCGATAAAAGTTCCGCCCAGCATGGCCCATTTAGAGCCCTCAACTGATTCGCTCGCTGCGTCTTCGATTGACATTCCGCGTTCCGTTCCTACAAGCATTCCTTCTGCTACGACTATCCCGTTGTCGACAAGTGAACCCAGCGCAATAATCAATGCCGCAAGTGATACTATCTGAAGTGTTATGTTCATCCAGTTCATGATCGCGAATGTCCCTGCAACTGTGATAAGCAGCACGAGACCGATGATTAATCCCGAACGTAATCCCATGAAGATTAAGAGAACGCCTACGACAATTGCAAGGCTTTCGACAAGATTTATGATGAAGTCATTCGTGGATTTCACAACCTGTTCTGACTGCATATATATCTCGTTAAGCTCAATCCCAACAGGACGAAATGCTTCAAGCTCTTTAAGTCTCTTCGACACTGCACGGCCCATATTAACGACATTTCCGCCCTCAACTGTTGAGATTCCGATTGCGAGTGCAGGACGGTTATTGAATTTGAGCTTGAATGTCTGAGGGTCAACATAATCACGTCTGACTGTTGCAACATCACGTAAGCGCGTTAAATTTCCTCCCGAACTCCCTATCACTAAATCGCTTATGTCCTCAACAGATAATATTGCGCTCGTCGGTGATATGCGTATATATCTGTCGCCTAAGGTGATATTGCCGGTCTCAGTGAGAGTATTCTGCTGTGTCAGAGCCGCGAAGACAATCAACGGAGATATGCCGAGTGCGTTCATTCGTGAGGCTGAGAACTCAATATAAATTCCTTCTGTCTGTTCTCCGAGAATTTTTACGCTCGCAACTTCATCAACTAAAACTAGATTCTTCTTCAGGAAATCTGCATAGTCATATAATTCTTTCATTGTGTAGCCGTCCCCGACAAGCGAGTAATACTGACCGTAGACTTCTCCGAAATCGTTATTGATGATTATCGTTGTCCCTGATGGCATATATACTTGTGCATCGTTGACCTTCTGCCTTAACTTGTCCCACACCTGCGGAAGCTCTTTCGATGTGTATTCGTCCTTAATATCAACGTATATGATTGACATGCCCGGCGTTGAACGTGAACGTATGTGCTTTATTTCTCCCATTGCCTGAATAGCATCTTCGATTCTTGATGTTACTTCCTGCTCAACTTCATATGCGCTTGCACCGGGATATAATGCACTCACTACTGCCGTCTTAATCGTGAATGAAGGATCTTCGAGCTTGCCGATCTCGACATAGGCCATGATACCGCCTACGAGTGTTAAAACGCATATGAACAATACGACTCTGAATCGTTTTATGCTTGCTCTTGCGGTGTCCATGAATTACTCCTCCATAATTCTGACGTGCTGACCTTCACGAAGGAAATAAACGCCCGCAGTGATAATCACATCACCGTTATGCAAATCTGCACCGTCTATTTCAATTAACGCATCGTTATGAATAGTTCCTGCATTAACTGGAATTTTAGACACGCTGCCGTTATTGAATCTCCAGACATAAGTTTTGCCGTCCTGATTCAGAATTGCGGTTAAAGGCACTGAATATTTGCTGAGCGAATCAGTTTTCGCATTCTCATCTGAGAAATCAACTTCAACTGTAACTGCCATTCCCGGAAGTATGCGAAGGTCATTCTGTCTTGGCATCGTGGCGGTAACTGGATATGTGTTAGCGGCTGTAGCCTGAGTTGCAATCTCCTTGAGTGAAAGCGGAAATGTTTGTTCGGGCATGGCCTCAAAACGCGCGTTCATTCTGAAAAATTCTGAGGCGTTACGTAATTCACTGAGGCTCTTAACGTTCGGGACTGGTGCAAGCAGAACATCGTTATCCGGAATGTTGAAGACTATCTCAAGAGTGCTCAAATCCTGAAGTGAGAATATCGTCTGCTTTGCTGTTACGTCCTGAAAGTTTTCAATCTTTCTGTCTGCGATAATTCCTTCGAACGGTGCGCGGAGTTCAGTATCACGTAAGGCATCACGTGCTGATTTCAGATTCGCGCTTGCTGAATTCACATTTGATCTTGCGACATCAACCTGCGTTTTGTATGCATCATACTGTGATTTCGATATTGCCCTTTGCTTGTAGAGATTCTCATAGCGTCTGAAATCTGCCTGAACATTTTTATGCTGTGCTTCTGCCTGAGACAATGCGCTTTGTGCCTGAGCGATTCGTGTATTGAAATCTCTCGGGTCTAACGTTGCAAGCAATGTTCCTCTCTTAACGGCTGCTCCCTTCTCAACGTTTATCTTGTTGAGTGTTCCCGATACCCTGAAAGATAAATCTGCTCTCTTTCCTCCCTGAACAGTTCCGAAATATCTTCGTGTCATCGAATCATTTCCGCCCTGAAGTATTATAGTCCTTACGGGTCTTATGATTTCGGGTTCTGGTTCTGATTCTCTTTGCTGCCTGAACGTGTTTAATCCGTAGCATACAGCTGCGAGTATGATAATGCCGATGAAAATTTTAATGAAGTGTTTCATATAGTCAGCTCCTTGTGAAAAGTTTATACGTGTGATTATAGTTTTACGGAGCTGTTTTGTCTTGCAGTCTGTGAAAAAAAAAAATCCCCCTCACCGTTTCAGCAAGGGGGAAAAATTTTATTACTGTTCGTTCTTAGTGCTGAAATGGAACATCACGATTGCCAGAGGAGGAAGTGTTAAGGGCAATGAATACGGGTAGCCATGACTCTCAATCATATCTGACTCCATGCCTCCGCAGTTGCCTATGCCGCCTCCGCCGTACTTCACTGAATCGGAATTCAGAATCTCCTTCCAGAATCCCGAACGTGGGACTCCGATTCGATAGCCGTATCTCGGAACAGGTGTAAAGTTCGCGGCGCAAAGAATATATTCGTCGTTGCTTTTGCCCTTGCGTAACCAGACAATGACGCTCTGATGCCAGTCTGAACAGTCAATCCATTTGAATCCGTCAGGCGTGAAATCAAGTTCATGAAGAGGAGCGTATTCTTTCAGTGCGTGATTCAAATCGCGTACCCAGTTCTGAATCCCTTTGAAATCATCTTTCTGAAGCAAATGCCATTCGAGTGCCGAATCATGATTCCATTCGAGGCCCTGCGCAAACTCTCCGCCCATGAACAATAATTTTTTGCCAGGATGAGCCCACATGTAACCGTAAAGCAGTCTCAGATTCGCGCGTTTCTGCCACCAGTCGCCGGGCATCTTGTTGATGAGCGAGCCTTTTCCGTGAACTACTTCGTCATGCGATAACGGCAGCATGAAGTTCTCACTGAACGCATACCAGATTGAGAACGTTAATTGATTCTGATGCCATGAACGATAAATAGGCTCAAGACTCATGTAGTCTAACGTGTCATGCATCCAGCCCATATTCCATTTCATTCCGAAACCTAAGCCGCCCAAAAATACAGGACGAGTTACCATCGGCCAGTCTGTACTTTCTTCTGCGACTGTCTGAATCGTCTGGAAACGTCCGAATAATTCGCTGTTCATGTCGCGCAATAATGAAATCGCTTCGAGGTTTTCACGTCCGCCGTAAATGTTCGGAATCCATTCGCCGTTTCTGCGTGAGTAATCGAGATATAACATTGAGGCTACCGCATCGATTCGTAATCCGTCAGCATGATACTGGTCAACCCAGAATGCCGCACTTGAGATTAAGAAGCTGCGTACTTCATTGCGTCCGTAATTGAAGATGTAGCTGCCCCAGTCAGGATGATAACCCTTGCGGGGGTCTTCATGCTCGTATAATGCTGTGCCGTCATAGCGTGCGAGTCCGAAGTCATCAGTCGGGAAATGACTGGGAACGAAATCAAGTATGACTGCAATATCTCTCTTGTGAAGTTCATCGATCAACTTCATCAGGTCTTCAGGCGTTCCGTATCTGCATGTCGGCGCAAAATATCCCAGTGTCTGATAGCCCCATGAGCCATAAAACGGATGTTCCATTACGGGCAGGAATTCTACGGCATTGAATCCCATGTCTGCGCAGTAATCTGGAAGTTCTTCGGCCATTTCTCTGTACGAAAGCGAGAGTCCGTCGTCCCAGTGCCGTCTCCATGAACCCATATGAACCTCATAGACGCTTAACGGTGCTGACATGTTCATTCTTTCACCGCGTCTTGCAAGCCATTCTGAATCTCCCCATTCGTATTCGGGCCAGTGAGTTATTGATGATGTTCTCGGAGGAACTTCAAAGAGTCGCGAAAACGGATCCATTTTGTCTTTGTATTCGCCGTGTGAGTTCTTGATGTGGAATTTATACAGCTCCCATTTCTTGAGGCCAGGAATAAATCCCTCCCATATTCCTGAACCGTCCCAGCGTGCAGCTAACGGATGTGCTCCGGGATTCCAGTCGTTGAAATTTCCGATCACGCTGACTTCCTGCGCATTGGGTGCCCATACACTGAATGCTACACCTTCTGCTCCGTCGGACTCGTCAACAAATTTCTGTGCTCCCATCTTCTCATAGAGCCTGTAATGCGTTCCCTGCTTGAACATGTATATATCGTAGTCAGTTATCGGTGAAACTCCATGTCTTATATTGCCGGCCATAAAACTAATTACCTCCTTTGTGAAGTTTAAATTTGAGATTGAAAATTACGTGCTTAAATTTTATCGTAATTATCACGCTTAATTCAACCAGTCAAAATATTTCACAAGCTCATCGCATACAAGCTCCGCACCCTTCCATGACCAGTGCGTATCCCCGAACCAATATATGTCCTGTTCGCCGCGTTCAAGTGCATCACGTAATATCTTCATCGTGTCTATGAATACATACTCTTTCGGCGAAACTCTGCGCATCTCAGGGAAAAAATTATTTTCTGGTCTGCCATTATGATTGATGACATAAGGATAATACAAATCATATTTATCAGCACACGGCATGAATATAAGCATGATGCCTTTTTCACGTAGAATTCTTGCGGCATTGTTCAGATTCATGTTTACTGTCTCTGCGTTTACGGGAGCAGTCATATAGTTCAAATCAAAGTAATAATGAAGCAATGTATGTTCATATCCCGGATTTGTGAAGACGTTTCGGTTAAGCTCAGTGATATATACTTCGGGGCTTAAGCGTTCGTTATTCACTATGTGATACAGCTTGTTATATATTAAGTCCATATTGGCCTGTACAGTTAAAGAAGAAAAGATACCAGAAGATAAAGCCCTCAATTTTTTCTGTTCATTTTTTCTGTGCATGAAATTATTTGCCTTTTGACCAGAAATTGATTCTGAATCTATTTTATTAATTCCAAGACTGCCCTGTACAGAACGCTCTACGCTCTCAAGGATAACAACTTTGGGGTTAATTTTATCAAGCATACCTGAGTTAATGAGAATGTATAAGTCATCAAGACAATTGTAAACAAAGCGAACGTTCAGGCATTTAATTCCGTATTTATCTTCAAGATAATCCTGATAGTAAGTATAACCTCCTCCGTTAGAGAATGAATCACCGATAGTAATTACATCAAATGATTCTTTCATACCTGATGATATATAGTCTTTGAATTCTGTGTGATGCTTTGAATATTTCACATTCTGAGTTAAAGACTCTGTGCTTATGAGAGTGCCCAGACGATTAAGATCTTTCTGAGCAAATGCCTGTCTGGTGATACAGTGCCACAGTGTGAAATTCAGAATTATAAACACATACAGCAATGACGTTACGCATATAACATACTTTCTTGAACTCATTATGCTTCACCTCTCAGAACTGGAAATAAAGAAAGTCCGATATGCCCGAAAATTTCATCATGGACATCACAGCTATAATGAAAATCAGAACTGCATAAATTATTCTGGGTTTAAAGCGCGATATTATCTGATTAGTATTCGGAAATAAGACAGACATAACGAATATAACCAGAAGGAACGCAAAATTTTTAGCTGTATTGTTCATCAGAAAATTCCCAAACGTAATGCCGTATGCTTTAAGAAATCCTGCATACCTGATGAGCTTCTCAGGCAGAACTATATTCCTGACATCGAACATGGCCGCAAGAATATTCACTGCATCATTCACGCTCTCAGACCTGAATATGATCCAGCATGACACTACGCATATGAACGTTATGAACCATGAGAGCAGAGAAGGAATTTTCACATTCAGCCTCCGCCACTGATGATTGACCGCAAGCATGAGTCCGTGAAGCAATCCCCATAATATAAATGTGAATCCGACTCCGTGCCATAACCCCGTAAACAGCATTGCAAGAATCACATTGCGGATTTTCTTCACTTCACCTTCACGGCTGCCTCCCAAAGGAATATACACGTAATCACGAATCCATTTCCCAAGTGAAATATGCCAGCGTCTCCAGAAGTCTATAATGCTAAGGGATTTATACGGTGAATCGAAATTTACGGGAAGTTTTATGTTGAACATAAGAGCTATAGCTACGGCCATGTCAGAATACCCTGAGAAATCAAAATATAACTGCATTGAGTAACTGAGAGCCGCAAACCATGCCTCAAAGAACGTAAGCCCTCCTGAATTCGCAAAAAGATTATTCACAACAGGTGCAAGACCGTCGGCAATATATACTTTCTTGAAGAGTCCAAGAATGAAAAGCGTTATTCCTAATGCAAGATTATCATAGTTTACTCTGCGTTTCGATTCGTCTTTGAGCTGAGGCATTATATCTCTGTAATCTGAAATAGGGCCAGATATTACATACGGAAAGAATGCGGCATACTCTGAATACTTCATGAATGATTCTGTTTTTGCGCTGCCCTTGAAGACACACACGATATATGCTGTCTGCGTGAACGTAAAGAATGATATTCCAGGCGGCAATGTTCCCGTGAACTTGAAATATCCAAGCATAATGAAATTGAAAGCTATTCCCAGCATGAGCCATAATCTTTTTGCATGTCCTGATTCGATTCTTCTGCTCACAAAGTAATTCATGCATACTGAAATAATCAGAACAGGAAGATAATTCACACTCAGCATTGAATAGAATATTAATGACGACACGAGAAGCCAGAGTGAAGAGAGTGTGCAGTTCGTGATTCTGAAATAACCGGCTAAGACAACAGGAAGAAAAACGAAAATGAATCCGTAAGAATTGAATAACATCACGCTTCCTCCATTGAATGAATCGAAGAATGAATAGAAGAATGAATCGTAACGAAGGAAGATGACTCACGAAGAAAAATTTTGTCTGCTAAAAGGAAATAATTAAGGCGATGTGCGATGTGCGATGTGCGATGTGCGATGTGCGATGTGCGATGTGCGATGTGCGATGTGCGATGTGCGATGTGCGATGTGCGATGTGCGATGTGCGATGTGCGATGTGCGATG
>JAFPWQ010000057.1 GCA_017394925.1 Synergistaceae bacterium | reverse complement strand
TGCAGACATGGAACATGGTTAGACTCGGATCTCTGAGCGTGATTGCGTTGCTGCTCGGACTTGTCTTAATGGTCGTAGTTGTTGCAGGATGCATTATGCTTCAGGAAGGTCAGAGGAGATTGCCGGTACAGTATGCAAAGCGCGTTGTCGGAAATAAGATTTACGGCGGTCAGAGCACGTTTATTCCACTGAAAGTGAATCAGGCAGGAGTTATTCCGATAATTTTCGCAAGTTCACTGTTAATATTCCCGTACACCATCGCGAATTATTTCAATGATAGTTCTGTGGGAAGATTCTTCAGTGATTTATTTGCTCCGAACAGCATATTTTATATTCTCTGCAACATCGCGCTGATTATATTCTTCTCGTATTTCTACACAGCGGTCGTGTTTAACCCGACGGACATTGCCAACAACATGAAGAAATACGGCGGATTCATTCTCGGCATAAGACCAGGACAGCCGACATCAGATTACATTACGCGCGTAATGGAACGTATAACTCTCGGCGGTGCTGTGTTCCTTGCAATCGTTGCGTTGATTCCTAATGTAATGTCGTCAGTTCTCAATGTCAGGAGCTTTTACTTCGGAGGCACTGCGGTATTAATCGTTGTTGGTGTTGCAATTGACACGATAAACCAGATTGAAGCGCAGTTACTCATGAGACATTATGACGGCATATTGAAGAAGTCCGGCGGCGGTCGTTCGCGCGGTCTGCTGAGGGGCTAATCATGAAATTAGTATTACTGGGTGCGCCTGGTGCCGGAAAAGGTACTCAGGCCGTTTTCCTTAAAGAACGTCATGGTCTCGCTCACATTTCAACGGGAGATATTCTCAGGCAGAATCTGAATCAGGGAACGCCTTTAGGACTCGAAGCAAAGAAATACATGGACAAAGGCGAACTTGTTCCTGATGAAGTCGTGATGAAAATGATCGGTGAACGTCTTGACAGTTTAAAGCCCAATGAAGGATTCATGCTTGACGGATTCCCACGAACAGTTAAGCAGGCAGAATTCCTTGAGGGAAAAACTAAACTTGACGGCGTTGTTATGTTCATAGTCTCGGATGATGACATCGTGAAGAGATTGCTTAATCGTGCAGTGTGCAGAAAATGCGGTGCAATCACGAACTGGGACAATGATAAATGCCCTTCATGCGGCGGAGAATTATACAGGCGCGCAGACGATAACGAAGAGACTATCAGAAGCCGTTTGAAAGTTTTTCATGAACAGACAGAAGCACTCGTTGAATTCTACAGGGCAAGAAATTTATTGCTCGAAATCGATGCAACAGGAATGCCCGAAGAAGTTTTTGAACGCGTGATTGATTTGCTGAACCATGATAAAGATTAAGACCGCTGACGAAATTAAATTAATGAGAATCGCAGGACGTGTTACAGCTGAAGTGTTAGACATAATGCGTGAGGCTGTACGTCCTGGAATCTCAACAGGTGAATTAGACAGGCTCGCAGAAGAACATATACGCGCTAACAACGGAATACCTGCATTCAAGAACTATAAGCCGGGCTTCGGATTTACACCTTTTCCGGGAACTATATGCGCCTCAGTCAATGAGGAAGTTGTTCACGGAATTCCTGATTTTAATCGCATACTTCAGGAAGGTGATATTATCAGCGTTGATGTCGGAGCATACGTGAACGGTTACTGCGGAGATGCGGCTTGCACTTATCCTGTGGGAGCAATAAGCGAAGATCGCAAGAGATTACTCGAAGTTACAGAGGATGCATTGAACCGTGCAATAGCTGCAGCTGTCAAAGGCAACACGCTTGGTGATATAGGCTATGCAGTTGAAAGCTACGTTAAGCCTCTGGGATTCGGAATCGTACGCGATTACACAGGACACGGCATAGGCAAAAAGATGCATGAGGCACCTCAAATTCCGAATTACGGCAGGGCAGGACAGGGTATGACGTTAAAGGCAGGCATGACAATAGCAATTGAGCCTATGATTATGTCCGGGCGCGAAGATGTTAAAACAGAGGCTAACGGCTGGACAGTTACGACAGTCGACGGTTCCGATGCGGCACATTTTGAACGCTCGATTGTAATTCTTGACGACGGGCCGGAGATTTTAACGAAATGGCAGAGTTCCAGACAGCTCAGATCGTAATCTCAAGGCAGGGCAAAGATACGGGACAGAAATATATCGTTTCGGGAATTGATTCGGACGGCAGGATTAAATTAATCAGACCCGACAGATTCAATGTATCGAGACCAAAGAAAAAAAATCCCGGACATTTGCAGTCGACGTTAAGACGCGCAGAAGACTTACTAGAATACATAAAGGCAGGTAAAGACATTGACCGGGGACATTTTTACAGGAGCGTAGGGGATTAATGGCAAATTCCGGCAAAGAGGACGTAATCGAAGTAAAAGGCGTAATTTCCGAACCGCTGCCAAACGCAATGTTCAGAGTTGAGCTTGAGAATGGGCATCGTGTACTGGCTCACGTCAGCGGAAAAATGAGAATGCACTTCATCAAGATATTACCAGGTGATAAAGTGCTGGTCGAAATTTCCCCATATGATTTATCACGGGGAAGAATAATCTACAGATATAAATAAATTCAGGTGATAAAAGAATGAAAGTAGGTCCGTCAGTAAAACCTATTTGCGAGTTTTGCAGAGTTATCCGCCGTCATGGTGTTGTGCGCGTAATCTGCTCGCGTAACCCAAGACATAAACAGCGTCAGGGTGTCAGGAGGTAATTAATTTAAATGGCACGTATAGCAGGAGTAGATCTGCCCAGAGAGAAACGGGTAGAAATCGGTTTAACGTACATTTTCGGTATCGGCCTTAAGACTTCGCAAAAAATTCTTGCGGCAACGGGCGTAAATCCTGACATCAGAGTTAAAGATTTAAGCGAAGAAGATTCCCAGAAGTTACGCCGTGAAATTGAAGACAACTACAAAGTTGAAGGCGATTTAAGACGTGAGATTTCAATGAACATCAAGCGTTTAATCGATATTGGGTGCTACAGGGGGACACGTCATCGTCTTGGTCTTCCAGTCAGAGGTCAGCGCACGAAGACTAACGCAAGAACGCGCAAAGGTCCGAGAAGAACAGTTGCGAACAAGAAGATGGCCACGAAATAATGCGGCCTGAATTCAGGAGGTAAGTTAAAGTTGGCAAAGAGAACAGCGCAGGCTCGTAAAGGCAAAAAGCGCGAGAAGAAAAATATAAATTACGGAGTTGCACATATATACTCAACGTTCAACAACACGATTCTGTGCATCAGCGATCGCGGCGGAAATATAATCACGTGGGCATCCGGCGGCAATGTAGGCTTCAAGGGTGCAAGGAAATCAACACCGTTTGCGGCTCAGATTGCGGCACAGCAGGTTGCGAAGGGTGCACAGGATCAGGGAGTTCAGGAGATTGACGTTGTAGTCAAAGGACCGGGACCAGGCCGTGAAAGTGCTATCAGGGCATTACAGGCGGCAGGTTTGCAGGTGAATTTAATCAAGGACGCTACGCCCATTCCGCATAACGGGTGCAGACCGCCTAAGAGGAGAAGAGTTTAGCGTTCAGTCTGAAGGAGTTTTGAATTTGGATAACGACACCAGATTTAAAGTTTATATCGAAGAAAAAACTCAGGATTACGGAAAATTATATATTGAGCCTCTCGAAAGGGGCTACGGTGATACTCTGGGTAATGCTCTGAGAAGATTATTGCTCTCGTCAATCAGGGGAGCTGCAGTTACGGCTGTCAAGATTGAGGGAGTACTTCATGAGTTCAGCACAATAAAAGGCGTTCGCGAGGACGTAATTGAGATTCTCATGAATCTTAAACATATACCCATAAGAGCGAAGACAGGACAGAATGATCTTAATGCTGACGGCTTCAAGATAATCACGCTTGATTCTGATGAACTGCCCAAAGATTTTTTCACGCGCTCAGAAAATCCCGGCGTAATCACAGCAAAAGATATGCCGTGGGATAATGATTTCGAGTTCTTCGGGGACGGTATTCTCTGCAGTCTTGAACCTAATGCGCATTTACTCATGGAAATTTACGTTGAACGCGGTGTAGGTTATCTTTCGGCTGAACGTGAGAGACCAGCAAATCCGCCGTTACCTGTTAATGCACTGCTGGCTGATGCTATATTCTCGCCGGTTAAGCGCGTAAATTACACGATTGAGCCTGCAAGAGTCGGACAGAGTATTGACTATGAGCGTCTTGTTCTGGAAGTCTGGACTAACGGCGCAATTTCACCAGATCAGGCAGTAGGCGAGGCATCAAGAATCGCAGAGGATTATTTTGCTCACATAGCTGATACTGTCGGTACAGCTCCGTTAATGCCCTCACAGGAGGATACGCAGACTCCCAGCATAACAGTTAAAGCTGAGAAAACACCGGTTACTCCTCCTCAGCCTCCTCAGCCGCCTAAACCAGAGGGGCCGCATTCGATTCATGAGCTGGAACTGTCAATCAGAAGTGAAAATTGCCTGTTACGCGGCGGAATCACTACGCTTGAAGATCTCTTGCAGAAATCACGCGATGATTTACTCAAGATCCGCAATCTCGGCAAAATCTCACTGACCGAAATTGAAAAGAAACTGGCTAGTATGGGGCATGATCTCAAAAAAGAGACTAAGAAAAATTCTGAAGAAGGCAATGACTTAGATGATAACGCCGAAGCAAATTCAGAAGTGAATTCAGAATCAACAGCAGAGTCATCAGAAGAAAACGCTGAATCTAAATCTGAACCTGAATCCGAAGCTGAAACACAGGTAACAGAGCCGAAAACTAAAAAGACAACAAGAAAATCAAAAAAGGCTAAACCTGAACCAGAACAGGAAGCAGAAAAAGAGTCAGAACCAGAAGCAGAATTAGAACCAGAAGAGAAGCCCAAAAAACGCACAAGAAAGAAAGCAAAAGAATAATTCAGACAGGGAGGTGCAAATAGAAATTGAGACATCATGTTGACCACAGGACACTCGGACGTTACGGAAGCCACAGAAGATTAATGCTCGGGAACATGGCCGCAAGTCTTTTTCTCAAGGGCAGTATTACTACAACTGTAACGAGAGCAAAAGAACTTCGCAGAGTCGCCGAAAAATTAATCACGCGTGCAAGAGGCGGATCTGTTCATGACATCCGCGTAGTGTTCTCGAAGATGCCGCATAAAGAAGCAGCAACGAAATTATTCCAGGAGATCGCCCCGAAGTATAAGACTTTCGATAAAGGCGGATATACACGAATCGTAAAGCTGGGCGCAAGAAAAGGCGACGGCTCACCAATGGCAGTGATAGAACTTGTTGAAAGAGAAGAACAGAAGTAAGCCTCCGTTAATCGAAGTGCAATCTGTTTCGTTCTCATACGATGCAAAACATACGGGACGGGCTTTGAATTCCGTCTCGTTTTTTGTCGACAAAGGCGAAAGGATTGCTGTTCTCGGTCATAACGGATCAGGAAAATCAACGCTCGTAAAAATTTTAGGAGGGCTGCAGACTCCCACAGAGGGCAAATGTCTGGTTAAAGGTCATGACATTCAGACAATAAACTTCAGGGAGTTACGCGGCACAATCGGCATGGTCTTTCAGAACCCGGAGAATCAAATCGTTGCGGCTATGGTTGAAGACGACATTGCTTTTGCGCCTGAGAATCAGGGACTCCCGTCAGAAGAGATTCAAGCACGTGTTGACATTGCACTTGCTGAAACGAATCTGCTCAAGAAACGCGATTCACCTGTCTATGCGTTATCAGGCGGAGAAAAACAGAGAGTCGCTCTTGCTGGTGCTCTTGCCGCTGACGTTGAATGTCTAATACTCGATGAACCTACT
>JAFPWQ010000056.1 GCA_017394925.1 Synergistaceae bacterium | reverse complement strand
TCAATCAAAGCAGGCGAACTAGTAAAGGCACTCTATGATTCACTCATCAACGTAATGAATGAGACTGCAAGAGAACATCATTACACAGATGCAGAAATAAAAAAGGCTGAAGAACATATCAATGTATTCTGCGTAAGGCTGGTATTCATTCTATATGCTGAAGACTCCGGGCTGTTCAAAAAATCTCAGTTCATAAATTACTTCAAGCCCCGCGCTGTAATGGCAAATACTGCACTGTCAAAACTGTTTGAAGTCCTGCGTACTGAAATTCCTGACAGAAGCCCGTATCTTGATGACATACTCAAAGAATTTCCGTATGTGAACGGCGGATTATTCAAAGATAATGCAGACTTCCCTCAGCTCGATCAAGAATCACTGCGGATAATAATTCAGGACATGGCCGAAGGTTTCAACTGGTCGGGAATAAATCCCACGATTTTCGGCGCAATCTTCGAATCAACTCTCAATAAGGAAACACGAAAACAGGAAGGTATTCACTATACATCAATCGAAAATATTCACAAGGTCATAAAGCCTCTGTTCCTCGATGAACTCACTGACACTCTGAACGCTATACTCTCAGAGCCGGAATCATATGAACGTACACAAAAGCTCATTGCGTTTCAGACCCGACTCTCAAAGCTGAGATTCTTAGATCCTGCTTGCGGATCAGGGAACTTTCTCACTGAATCATTCATATCATTACGAAGACTCGAAAACAGAATCATTGCGACATTACCACCTCAAACCCTTAAAGCCAAAAATACACAACATGACGGGAATATCGCGGCATCATCTGAACATGCACAGTCCAACGGGAATATCGCGGCATCACGAGAAGGTAATACAGACATCATTAAAGTCAAAATCACGCAATTTCACGGAATAGAAGCGCATGACTTCGCCGTTAATGTCGCAAGAACTGCACTATGGATCAGCAATCATCAGATGTGGAAAGAAACTCAGAGCATAGTACACACAGATAAACCGCCTCTGCCACTCGAAGACTATCATCACATCAAGCACGGCAGCGCAATGGATGACCTTCCCAATCAGGGCTGGGGTCAACGGGGCTGGAATATTGATCATGAAGATATACTCTATATCATGGGTAATCCTCCGTTCTTAGGACGCGCAAAACAAAATGCAGGACAAAAAGAGGATGTACGAAATGCATTCGGAAACGGGGAAATTGATTATGTCTCGTGCTGGTTCAAAGTCGCATCGGAATATGTGCAGGACAGAAAAACAAAAGCCGCATTCGTTGCAACAAATTCAATCGTTCAGGGCGAACAGGCCGCTATGATCTTCAAGTTCCTGAGTCAAAGGTGGGGAATAAAAATCGATTTCGCATATCAGCCGTTCGTGTGGAAAAATGAACTCCCTGACAAAAAGAAAATGGCTCATGTTCACGTCGTCATTATCGCAATCAGCACTGACCCGCCCGAAAAAAGAAGGCTCTATGATTCAAAAGGCAAATATAAACTCACGGACAATATAAATTTCTATCTCGCTGAAGGCCCAGATGAAGATATTGCAGAGTCGGCAAGTAAACCAATATCACCAAATGCACCAGCAATGACATCAGGAAACATGCCAGCAGACAAAGGAAATCTCATCATTGAGGCTAAAGATTATGCAGACTTTGTAAAGAGAGAACCTAAAGCAGAAAAGTATATTAAACGCTTTATAGGCAGCAACGAATTCATAAACAATATACCGCGCTATTGTCTGTGGCTCGTGGGAGTAACTCCTGAAGAGATTCGGAATATGCCTCTCGTACATGCAAGAGTGAAGGCCTGCAGGGAATTAAGAAAGAAAAGCTCACAGCCCAGACTCGCAGATACTCCGCACCTTTTCCGTGAGCAGATGAACCCTGCACGATATATCACAATACCCGTAATATCATCTGAGGGACGAGAATATATTCCAATAGGCTGGTTTGACGACTCTGTGATACCAAGCAATGTATTACGCATTATCCCGGACGCAACACTGTATCACTTCGGAGTCCTCACTTCACGGGTACATATGGCATGGATGAAGAGAGTATGCGGTCGCTTTGAGATGCGTTACATCTACTCGAACACAATCGTATACAACACATTCGCATGGCCATGTCCGACTCAGACTCAGCGTTCACGAATCGAATCGACAGCACAGAAGATTCTTGATGCCCGCGCACTGTACCCGAAGAATTCATTTGCGGCACTATATGACGATTCAACTATGCCGCCGGAACTCAGGAAGGCCCATCGTGAAAATGATTCGGCTGTGTGCGAGGCTTACGGGTGGGATAAGAACATCAGCGAGGAAGATATTATTGCGCGTCTGTTTAAACTGTATCACGGACTGAGAAAATGCTAAAATCGGCTTAATATCATACAGAGGTGATTATCATGACAGCTATTTTAGGGATAACGACAAAGACAGTTCCGTTTTCGGCATTCAATGAGGGCAAAGCAGGCGAGATTTTTGATGAGGTCAGGCGTTCGGGTTCATG
>JAFPWQ010000055.1 GCA_017394925.1 Synergistaceae bacterium | reverse complement strand
TTCAGTTGTTGACGGTGTGAGCGTCTATGATTTCAGGAGGCGATGCGGGATGCTTTTAGCCGGACAGCGCAAGATAGATGCTGATATGGTCATGGCCGTACCTGATTCTGGGATACCTGCGGCAATCGGTTATGCAGAAGCATCCGGGATTCCTTACGGTGAAGGATTAATCAAGAATAAATACATGGGCAGAACGTTTATACTTCCGACTCAGGAACTCAGAGAAAATGCAGTGCGTGTGAAACTCTCAGCGATAAAGCAGAATATCGAAGGCAAGAGGCTAATCATCATTGACGACTCAATCGTAAGAGGCACGACCTTAAAACGAATCGTAAAACATCTGCGTGATGCCGGAGCGAGTGAGATACATGTATGTTCAGCCTCACCTGAAGTGAAATTCTCATGCTATTTCGGGATTGATACGCCGCATCGTGAAAAGCTCATTGCGAATCAGAAGACATCAATAAATGAAATATGCGAATTTCTCGGAGCAGATTCAGTTACGTATCTCAGCATGGAAAGTTTAAAGCAGGCGTGCGGAGAAGATACGTTCTGCAAGGCATGTTTTGACGGCAATTATCCTATGGAAGTTCCGTTTAACATACATTCATTATCTGAGGGGTGCTGCTAGTCATGATAATAGATCTAAGTCCTGAACTTGAAGCGCGAATAAATGCATGGGGAAGAGAATTCAACAGGCCTGGAGAAGAATTAGCGATAGAACTACTCAGAGAATATTTTGAGGACAGCGATACGGGAGCAGAAATATCTGAGGCAGTGAATGCAGGTAAAACAGAATTGTATTCATGGGATGAAGTGAAAGCCGGACTTCAGACTTTTGACGTTCTCAGACCCAAGACAACGCGGTAAGGCTCTTACTGGTACACGTTCAGGGCAATGGCGTTATCGTGCCGGAGATTACAGAATTATATGTGAAATACGCGATGATGTATTTGTTGTGCTTGTCCTTGAAATAGGGCATAGGAGTAATATATACAGATAAGAATGTGAAACGTGTTAAAATAATGCGAGTTGAACAATAAAACCTTTTCGCGGGGGTGGCGGAATGGCAGACGCGCCAGACTTAGGATCTGGTGTCTTAGACGTAGGGGTTCAAGTCCCCTCCTCCGCATGATAATTTTCCCTTCACATTAAGAGTTAAGAGATTAGAGACAGGAGACAAGAATATTGCTTGTAACATCAGAAGAAATATTATCAGACGCATACAGAAATCGCTACGCAGTCGGAGCCTTCAACGTTGAGAACATGGACATGATACTTGCCGTAATGCGAGCCGCCGAAGAGACTCAATCACCCGTCATAATGGAAACGAGTACAGGGACATTGAAATATGCCGGACCTGAAGTGTATCTTGCGAACATCAAAGCCGTTGCTGAACATTCAGATATACCTGTAGCATGTCATTTAGATCACGGGAACACATTCGGAATAGCGGTACGTGCATTCAGGGCAGGTTATACGTCAATCATGATAGACGGCAGCAAGTTATCATTCGGGGAAAATATATCGCTCACGAAGTCAGTTGTCGAAGTCTGTCATGCAGGAAGTGTCCCGGTTGAGGCGGAACTTGGTCGTGTTGGAGGCAAGGAGGACGATTTAGACAACACGCATGAAGATAATCCGTTTACTGACCCTGAAGAAGCCGCAGAATTTGTTTCGAGAACGGGCTGTGATTTTCTTGCTGTAGCTGTCGGAACTGCACACGGAGTATATAAGGGTGTTCCGCAAATCAATTTTGATGTTCTGAATCAGATTCATAATGCAATAAATATTCCGTTAGTCCTTCATGGCACGTCCGGAGTTCCTGATGACCAGGTAATCAAGGCTGTGAGTATGGGAATGTGTAAAGTGAATTACGCAACTGATTTAAGAATCGCCTTCACGAACGGAATCAAAGCGTACATGAATGAAAAGCCCGAAGGTTTTGACCCGAAGAAGTACGGCGCATACGGAATTGAAGAGGTCAGGAAGTATGTTGTTGACAGAATGCGTGTTATTGGAAGCTGTAACAGAGCATAAATCTACAAGGAGGATAAAACGAATAACAGAATGCCGGATGAAAATGAAAATATAAATCAGCCATTGAATAATGAACCAAAGAATGAAGAGCTGAAATTAGGATTAGATGACCGCGTAATGAAACTGCCTTTAGTCGGAGAGATTAAGACGAGTTATTTGAATTACGCAATGAGTGTTATTGTCGGCAGAGCATTGCCCGATGCAAGAGACGGACTCAAGCCCGTACAGCGGAGAGTGCTTTATGCGATGTCGGAGCTTGGACTGAAACACAATACAGCCTACAAGAAGAGTGCGCGTATTGTCGGTGAGACGATGGGAAAATATCACCCTCACGGAGACAGTGCGATATACGACACAATGGTAAGACTGGCGCAGAACTGGAACTTACGTTATCCGTTAGTTGACGGTCAGGGGAATTTTGGCTCAATTGACGGGGACGGAGCAGCGGCCATGCGTTACACTGAGGCGAGATTGAGCTGGCTGGGTGAATTAATGCTCTCGAACATTGACGAAAACACAATAGACTGGGGAATGAACTTTGACGAATCCCTCAAAGAACCATTAACACTTCCGTCTGTACTGCCGAATTTACTCGTGAACGGCTCAACGGGAATTGCCGTAGGCATGGCAACGAACATTCCGCCTCATAATTTGCGTGAGGTCTCTGATTTTATCTGCTGGCTAATCGACAATGACATTGAACCCGAAAATGCAGACATCAAAGACATAATGCGTTTCATTCCCGGTCCTGATTTCCCCACAGGCGGCGAGATACTTGGCCGTGAAGGGATCAAAGAGGCATATATGACTGGCCGCGGAAGGATAATAATACGCGGCAAGATGCATGTCGAAACGAACAAGCGCGGACGTGAAAGTGTAGTTGTAACTGAGATACCCTACAGTGTGAACAAGACTTTACTGCTTGAGAATATGGTCTCGTCAGTGCAGGACAAGAAGATAGAAGGCATATCGGAAATACGCGATGAGTCAGACAGGGACGGATTAAGAATCGTAGCAGAACTTTCACGCGATGCAGACCCCGAGCTCATTATGCGTCAGCTCTACAAGCATACACAGCTTCAATCAACGTTCGGAGTAATCAGTCTTGCAC
>JAFPWQ010000054.1 GCA_017394925.1 Synergistaceae bacterium | reverse complement strand
TTAGAGAACATCATCAAAGATCATCCCGTCATGCTTAACAGAGCACCCACGCTTCACAGGTTAGGCATTCAGGCATTTGAACCCGTCCTCATGGAAGGCAAAGCAATTCGTCTTCATCCAATGGTCTGTACGGCATTCAACGCTGACTTTGACGGCGACCAGATGGCTGTACACGTTCCGTTAAGCATTGAGGCACAGGCAGAAGCAAGACTGTTAATGCTCTCGGCGAATAACCTGCTCTCACCTGCAAGCGGCCGTCCTGTTGTTACTCCGACTCAGGATATAGTTCTCGGTGTCTATTATTTAACCGACATGCGCGAGGGTCTCAAAGGCGACGGAAGGCACTTCATGAACATGGACGATGTATTATCGGCAATCTCACACGGTACAGTTCACGTCAACGCGCGTATATGGCTCAAAGAGAACGAATCAGAATGGGGACATCCAAAAGGCAGAAGAAAATACACGCTCAACAATGAGGCAGTTATAGCAGATGATTTTGATTCAGTACAGGGCAATCCGCATATTGTGTTCTTTGAGACAAGTCCAGGACGCGTAATGTTCAATAACAGGATCGCGAAAAAATTACGTTACGTGAATGAACAGTTAGACAAGAAGAAAATCGGCAGATTACTTGATGATGCATATGATAAAGTAGACAGGCCCGGCGTTGTTGAAATGCTTGATGAGATTAAATCACTCGGCTATCACTGGGCGGCACGTTCGGGAATATCATTCGGAGTTCAGGCAGTCAGAATCCCTGACGAAAAAGCAATCATTACCCGTGAGACCCAAGCCGAAGATGACATCGCAAAAGGCAATTACGAAATGGGATTGCTGACCTACGATGAATATCTTGACCAGAAGAGTAAACTTTGGGCTGATGCTACGAAGAATATCGCGGATAAAATCAAGGAACATATGAGCCCCGATAACCCCGTTCGTATGATGGTCGAATCAGGTGCAAGAGGTTCACTCGGTCAGATGGGACAAATGGCAGGCATTCGCGGACTCATGGCCGACCCGACCGGAAAGACGATAGACTACCCGATAACGGCAAATTTCCGTGAAGGTATGAATATGCTTGAGTATTTCATTTCGACTCACGGCGCAAGAAAGGGACTCGCTGATACTGCACTGAGAACTGCAAAGTCAGGTTACTTAACACGAAGGCTTGTTGATGTCTCGCAGGATTTAATCATCACTGAACATGACTGCGGAACGGATAAAGGCATTTGCATACGTCCGTTACTGAGCGAAGGAAAAGTAATGATCGGCATTGCTGAACGTATAGCAGGCAGGACATCACTGCATGATATAGAGTCAAACGGTGAAGTGTTAGTGAAATCAGGAGATATTATCACTGAATCAATTGCGAAAAAAATTGAGGCCGCCGGAATTGCTGAAGTATGGGTACGCAGTCCTTTAGCATGTGCACTGAAAAAAGGCGTTTGTCAGAAGTGCTACGGTCATGATTTATCTTCGCGTAAACTTGTCCCTATTGGTGAGGCTGTCGGAGTTGTCGCTGCACAGTCAATCGGTGAACCCGGAACTCAGCTCACAATGAGAACATTCCATACGGGCGGCGTTCGTTCAGCAGAAGACATTACGCAGGGTCTTCCCAGAATCGAACAGTTATTTGAAGTCAGAAGGCCGAGAAAAGTCTGCATACTTGCAGGGCATGACGGAGTAATCAATGAAGTAATCACCGAAGGAAAGCGCAAAGTCATAATCGAAAAGGAAGACGGTAAAACTGAAACCGTAGCTATTCCTTCAGGGCAGGACATCAAAGAAGGCATTGAACCAGGCGTATACGTAGACAAGATGACCGCATTAACAGAAGGAAGCATTGAGCCTCAGCAGTTATTAGAGGTCAGCGGAATCGATGCAGTACAGAGAATGCTCGTTGATGAAATCCAGTATGTATATCACTCTCAGGGTGTCAGCATAAATAATAAGCATATTGAAGTGATATTGCGAAAAGTTGCGCCGTTAAACAAAGTGCGTGTAATTGAAGAAGGAGACACGAATTTTGTTGCGGGTGATATGGTCTGGGAAGATGAAGTTGAGAAAGTAAATAACGAAATCACAAGGGATAATGACCGCAGAATTTCAGCCGCACTTCAGGCATTTGGAGGAGATATTCTTCTTGATGCTGACAGACCAGACGAAGCAAACGTGCAGGAATTTTTCGGTCAGCCATTAACAGAAGATATTCTGCGCAAGATTCTCACGCCCGGAGTGTTGATTAAGATGCTCACGATTCAGCATGAGGATCAGGAAGTCGATGTTGTGATAGGCAAGTCGGCATTCCGCAAAAAAATGGAAGGCTTGAGAGTTGTACGTGAGACCAAAGCAGGCAAGAATAAACTCAAAAAGGGCGCGAAATTAACACGTGAAGACCTCAAGAAAATAACTACAGGAAATCCGTCAGTTATATGCGTCAGAGACAGAGAACTTCTTGACAGAATCACAAATGTAAAATGGGTCGCTGAAGATGTCATGTCGGGAACGAAAAGAGTTATGCCCCATGATATTCTCATTGATGACAGATACGCCGCTGACTTATCACAGAACGGAATACGGGATATAAAAGTGTGGTCAGGCGTTGAACATCTTGATGTCGTTGCAACAATGCGCAAGAATTTCGACAGCAAAGAGTACAAAGAGTTCTATGGCCGTGAAATATTTGAAGACGGAGAAGCAACCGGGAAATACGTTGATGCAGAAGTCTTTGAAGGATTAGCGAACGGAAGCATTGAATCAGTTGAATTTGAAGATGATGACTGCGAAAACGGAACAAGAATCATTACGCGCTTTGAGGTTCTGAAAAAAATTCTTGCGGCTAAACTCAGAAATAAAATTCTTCTGGGCGCAATGTTCGCAAATTCAGATCAGCTCATTCAGGGTGTACCCGAAGAATTCGAAAATCCTGAGGACGAAGGCGATAACATTGATGCATTACTCGCTGAATTTGAAGATTTAACTTCAGACGAAGACGAGAAAGAACATGATGATCTCGGCGCAATTATGAGTTTCCCGACAGGCTTTGAGATTAAGCCCGAAACTATAAACGAGCTTGCAGAAAAAAATCCCGTTGAAATATATTCACGTCCTGCAGGCGCAAGAGAAGAGTTATATCATCTTATACGCGATTATACGTTTGTTCAGAAATTACGCGAACTGCCCGAATGCAAACCATTCATACACGGCATCACGAAGGCGGCACTTGCAACTGACAGCTTCCTTAGTGCGGCATCATTCCAGCAGACCGCACAAGTCCTAGCAGGCGCAGCAGTCAAAGGTGAAATGGATCCTCTTCACGGCCTCAAGGAAAATGTCATTATCGGGCATTTAATCCCGGCAGGAACAGGTGCAGAAGCATTCAGAGGAATCGCATACAACGGAGACGGAAAACCTAAGAGAGTTATTCCCAAACCACAAAGCGAATCTCAGGAACAGACAGCCGCAATAGCAAGCGAAGATTTATTTATCTCAAAATAAAAGCACACACAAAAAATAAAACCCTCCTGTAAAAATGCAGGGGGGCTTTTTTATTCTCATTTCACATTAATATTTTAATCCGTACGAAGGATAATATACTCTTTCGTCTTCAAGTCCTTCTTTCTGTTCTTCGAGCGCAATACGTCCTGCACTGCCCATTTCACCGGCAAGTATTGAAGTAAGCACATGAACAGCAAACATTGAGCCTATAAGACTGCTGCCGAATAAAGGCGACTCATCACTGACGTAAAAATTCATCTGCGAATATGAACATACCGGGGCTGCAGGGCTGTCAGTTATCGCGGCTATGCGTGTATGACACGATGCAATTTTCTTCACGGCCTCTGTTACTTCGATTACGTAACTGGGAAGCTCACAGACTATCAGCATATCTTCATCGCTTATTCCTCTTGACTGTTCAATCAGTGAGAGTGAACCCCTGCGCATTAATACGCTTTTGAGTCCAAGCTCAGAAAAACGCGTGTAGAGCCATTCAGCCGGCATTGATGAAATCCCCCAGCCCATGCAGTATATCGTGTTTGAATGCATTGCTGACTCACAGAATAATTTTATTGATTCCCTGTGAAGTTTCAGACTGTTATATGTCTCGTCGATATTTGCCTGCTCAAGCCTGCATAATTCAAGCGCAGTATCTGATTCAGATTCAAGTTCGGGCTGTGATTTCATTGCAGACGGGATAACCTGATTAAGCAATTTATTCTTCAGGGTATTCTTCAGATCTGCATAGCCGTTAAAGCCAAGCATACGGGCAACACGTACTAACTGCGCTCTCGAAACAGATAATCTTTCTGCTGTCTCACTGATTGAATGAAACGCTATCTCTGATGAATTGCTGAGTATATATTCGGCAACCCGTCTTGTTTTCGCAGGAAAATCTTCGAGTTTTCCCCGTATCTTTTCTTCAAGTCTCTGAACGTCCATTTTTATATTTCGTTTTTATTTTGCGATCTCCCCGCACCGCACATAATTTACTCCGCTTCCCCTCGATGACCTGAATGTGCCCTTCACTGTTACAGGCTCTCCGTCATTCATTCCCGAGAGAATATCCCGAAGTTTTTCATCATACACACGGACAACGATAAAATCTCGTCCTGTTTGTGCATCCTCCTGACGTACTGCAAAACGCGTGTACTTTCCCGTTCCGTTCTCGCCTTCATTCTGTGCCTTTATCACATGCACATATCCCGTAAGCACTACCTGATTCTCTGGTGTTTCAGGAAGTTTTGCAATCACTTCGAGACTCTGAACATCAAGATATAATTCTCCGCTGCCTTTTGATGAACGCAATATGCCTTTTATTTTCAGCGGCGTATTCTCATCAAGAGATTTCAATTGCTCCTGAATCTTTTCGTCAAATGCACGGGCATTGAGAAAATCTTTTCTGGTCGTCCCGTCTGTCCATAAATTTTCGTGCCTGATTGAAAACGGAAAATACTTGTGTTCTTTCTTTCTGCTGAGATGATGAAGAAGACCGGTAAGCTCTGTTGTGTTTGAATAATTCATTGGCTATCACCCTTTTGTTTTCATGATATAAAAAGTTATGCTATATTTTACAACATTTGTGTAAAGCCGGTTGAATGCCCAGAAAATTATTGCATAATTCATAAAACCTGATAGAATGCAAAAAAGTTTTAAACGGGAGGTGTAAACAATGACCAAAGCAGAACTTATTGACGCAATCACTGCCAAACTCGAAATGCGCAAAAAAGATGTTGCCCCTGTAGTCGATGAAGTATTTGCACAGATTCAGGGTGCATTATCAAAAGGCGATAAATGCACGTTCGTAGGCTTCGGAGTGTTTGAGGTCAGAGAGAGAGCTGCCAGAGAAGGACGCAATCCTCAGGATCCCTCAAAAGTCGTCAAGATTCCTGCAAAGAAAGTTCCTGTGTTCAGACCCGGCAAGGATCTCAAAGACGCAGTTGTTGATGCAGACATCAGCAAGTAATTTTCAGGATTCATGAAAAACATGAAGAGCGGTTCTAATCACACAGAGCCGCTTTTTTGTGCATATCAATTTATCACGGAAGGACTGATATAACATGCTTGAATTCAGACCGTTCACATGGGACGACAAAGACAAATACACGCAGTATTACCAGAAATCACCCGTTCATTACGCAGAGTATTCATTTTTCGGGTTATGGGCATGGCTTCACGCTTACCCTCTCGAAATTGCATACACGGATAATCTATGCTGGTTTAAATCAACAGGAAATTTTCCGGGTCTCTTCGGGCCGTCTGGAAACTGGAACGCTGTAACTGACTGGGAAGAAGAATTATCGCATTTCAAAACGGGCGATGTAATTTATGAAGTGCCTGCAGGTGTCAGAGATATTTTATCCGGCCATGAAAAATTTAAATTCACGAAAGAAAGAGACCAGAGCGAATATGTTTATGCCGTGAGAGATTTAATTTCGCTCAAAGGGAAAGCATTCGCACATAAGCGTAATCGTGTCAGGGCATTCCTTGACGGCTACGAATGGGACTATTACGAAATGAGGCCGGAATTCTTTGACGAAGTTTTAGACTTTCAGGAACGCTGGAGAACTCACAGAGAAGAAAGCATGAATGAAGACGAATCTGCATCTCTCAATGACGAAGAAATCGCAATACGTAACGCGTTCTCAAAATGGAACGAGTTCAAATTTTCAGGGGGCATAATGAAAGTCGATGATGAGATAATCGCATACACTACTGCAGAAGAACTTGACGCAAGCAATATAGACGTGAGATTTGAGAAAGCATTCGGGGAATATGCCGGAAGCTATCAGGCAATAAATTACATGTTCATGAAGCATCACGGGTATAAATACGAATGGGCAAATCGTGAGGAGGATATGGGCGAACCAGGACTCAGAGAGGCTAAAATGTCATATAATCCTGCTATGATGCTTGAGAAATACCAGCTCGAAATCTTATAGAAAATTTTTCAGAAGGCAGGCGAATAATCAAACATGTTATTCTTAGTCATTGGTCTGTTCGTTGTCGTAGCTGTAGGAGCATTCTTACGTCAGCAGGCACAGCAGAGCCAGAATCAGAATCAGGACTCAGAATCACAGACGCAAAAAGATCCTCATTCACTTGATTTACCAGACGAAGATGCAATTGTAGTTGAAGAAGATGATGATGATGATGAACCCGGATTCATTCTGTCGGCCAAGCAAATCACAGATCCTGAAAGGGCATCAGGCGCAACGTATTCTTCACATGCTCCAGCCGGTGAAGAGTCGCCCTATGGGAAATCATCAGAGCCAAAGCAGCAGGCACAGGCAAAAGTGAATTTACTTCGCTGGTGCGGACGTTCGGGTAACATTCAGCTTGAGAATATCACAGTGCCCGGCCCGGTTGCTTACTGGTCAAACGGTGAGAGTTCAACGCCGGAACCTTCATGTATTGATGTTACACTTCCCGTTGAATTCCCAAAACAGGGTGAAGCATTGCCCGCAGACGGTGCAGAATCATACGCATCAATGTCGCCTCTTCAGAGGGGAATATATTTAACGTGGCTTTCAGGTGCGAGAATTCAGCCGCCATTGCATATTTGCTACCCAACGATATGGCTTTACGGTATCGAACGCAGAACGATAATCGATAAACTTGACCTGACTATGTGCATTAACGAGGCATTCAGACTTTTGCCATTGTTACGCTGGGAGGCATTATCGGAGAGCGTGATTAATTTCGTTACGTGGCTTGCGGTTCGTGTGTGGCTGCCTGACGAAGAATTACTCGGTTACTGTAAGCGCATGAACGTTGTCCCTGAAGGCTTACTCGATATATTATTGAACTCGTACGCAAATTCAATGCTGCCGCTGCCTTCTGCTGTAGCGTTCACAGTTGCAAGGACATCAATGAAGTTAAGACGCGAAAATGATCCGCAGGTTTATCATTCGGACGAGGCACTGCAGAAATTCACGCCGATATACAAAGACATCTGCAAGGGAGGATTAATATTCACTAAGCCCGAAGAGACTCTCAAGATTTCATACAAACCTTCAAATCCTTCTGTAACACTGGGCAAGAAAGACAATGACACGGTAGAAATTCCTGATTTCTTCAGCAATCTTTCTGTCTTTAAGCCCCTTTTAGATTCATGGGAAGTGTTTTTAGTTGCCAATAAGCCCGAAGAACCTGAAACTAATTTAGCTGATATTTCCGAACGTCCTGACTTTGAGAGTTTTATTTCATCATTGCGTCCTGAAGGAAGCGATCTGCCGTTAATCGCCACACTCGGCAATATCGGAAAGCTGATGAAATTCGACACATCGCCGAAGTCAAAGATTACGGGCAAAGAGAGAAAAGCTATCGTTGATGTCTCACAGGTTGAAGGCTGGCAGATCATCCCGGATTTAGGCGTTTCAGGAAGGCCGTATACATGGGACGATAAGATTCTTCTCGCTGAACTTGAACCAGGAACGCTTTTATCTCAGAGTTACCGCGTTGCATCTTTCATTCTTGAGTTCATGTGTGCGTCTCTTGCAGTTGACGAAGACAGAGTATTTGAGCCTCTCAGACAAAAAATGAATGATTACTTTACGCTATCTGAGAATGATAATATCAGGCTTGAAGCTCAGAAGCCTTTATGTATGCCGACACAGTACGGGCCGGAATATTACGGTGATTTTTTATGTTCGTGGCTGTCCGAAGGTGAACGTAAGAGTGTGAAGAATCTCGTGATTAATGCCGCAAATGTCATTCCTGAATTCATGAATAATCCAGAAGTTAATTCTGTTTTGTGCGAGGTGCTTAAACTCCGCGAAGACGAAGAAGAATCACAGGAAGAAGCGTTAAAGTCTTCAGCTAACAGGGGAAATGACGTTTTGAATCTCATGACGCTTTTATTCAAGAATAATTAACATAAAGATTCCTCCCTTGAATGAATCAGGGTAGGTTATTATTCTCTACAGGACTCCTTTAGTTGACCACACACTCCCGTTTAATCTCTCTTCATGCATTACGGCCATGTCCAGAGCTTTGGCAAATGCCTTGAAACTTCCTTCTGCGATGTGATGATTATTGAACCCGTGAATCAATTTTATGTGCAGGTTCATCATGGCCGAATACGACACTGCATAGAAGAAATCATGAATCATTTCCGTATCGAGTTCTCCCAGTCTCTGAACATTATATTCTGCATCATGATATAAATACGGTCTGCCGGATAAATCTATTGCGCATAGTATCAATGCATCATCCATAGGCAGCAATGCACTCCCGTAACGCTTTATTGCTTTCTTGTCGCCGGTTGCCTGTTTAATTGCCTCACCTAAAACTATCCCGCAGTCCTCGATTGTGTGATGCGAATCCACTTCAATATCACCATGACACACGAGATTTAAATCAAAGAGTCCGTGCCGTGCGAATCCGTTAAGCATGTGATCGAAAAATGCAATTCCTGTTTCAATGTGAGATATTCCGGTTCCGTCAAGATTCAGCGTTAATGTTATGTCCGTCTCTTTAGTCTTTCTTGTGATTGATGCTTTGCGCGATTCCAATTCAGATATTCCCCCGTTCGCAAATATTTTTATGTTCTCACAAGTAAGTTTATAATAGCCTGATTAAATTATAATCGTACGAAGGGAAAAATAAAAATAAAATGAAGATACTGCATATAGTTCCTGAATTTGAAGAGGGCGGAGTTGAACGCTATGTAGTGCAGTTATGTCATGAACAGGTGAAGCATAATCATCATGTTACGCTTGCAACAGCAGGAGGAAAACTCGAAAAATTTCTGCCGGAAAATAACATGAAAATTATTCATCTGCCCGTTCAGCGAAAAAATATATTCACGGCAATATACAGCATAAAATATCTCTCGAAGATTCATGACTGGGATATTATTCATGCACATTCAAGAGTGCCTGCATGGGTTGCATGGAGAACTTCAGTTAAGACTCAAATCCCATGGATCATGACAGCACATGCTCCGTACTCGTTGAATTTCGGAATAAAGCCATTGAGACATGCTAATGGTGTAATATGCGTATCTGAATCAGTACAGGAAGAACTTAAAGATTATTTGCCTGAGAACACAATAACTATACCGAACGGAATCAGAAAGCCTAAAGTCTTATGGTCAGGAAAATATTTCCCTGAGAATAAAAAATTTCTTTATGTCGGATATTTAGCCCGGCGCAAAGGTCTTGATACTGTGTTTCATGCACTGGGAAAACTAAAAAATTATGACTGGACTCTTGATGTTGTCGGCGACGGTTCACAGAGACATGAATTAAAATCTCTTGCTGAATCTCTCGGAATAAGTGAACGCATAAAATTTTACGGCTTCCGTGATGATACTGACGAGTTCATGAGCAGGGCAGCATGTTTATTATTCCCGTCTCACTCTGAGGGATTCGGTCTTGTCGTCATTGAGGCTTTAGCGGAAGGATTACCTGTGCTTGCGTCAGATCTTGAGCCTCTCAGAGCTTTTGCATCAGGAAGTCTTATCCCTCATAATGATATTTCAGCGTGGACCGAAGCAATAGAAAGAGTCATCAATGGAGGAGCAGCAAGTCCGTTTTCAGCGGATAAATTAATCATGTTTGAGGAGACTGCACAAAGAACAGAAGATTTTTACAGGAAAATATTAAATTCAGCAGGCCTCCATTAAGTAAATACATTACAGCGGAGGCATGACTGATGATATTAATTTTCAAGTATCCACCGGGCCGCGCGTTTAGCCTCGTTGAAATCTTTATTATGTTTCTGTTCGTAAGGCTCAAGGAATTTCACGAAGTCAGGATCATCTCCTAAATCATCAATAAGACCCTGCGCTGACATTTTAGCGAATAATTCATCAAAGCGTTGTGCTCCGTAACCCAGCATATTCTTAACTGGATTCGTGATTCTTGGAACGCGCATTAATCCGACCTTGAATCCTGCAGTTACTGCCTCAGAGACCATTGAAACAGAATCTTCAGTAGCGACAACATGAGTTGCAGCTCCAAGCATGGCCGTTAATGAATTAATATCGGGACGCCGGGACATGATAGCCATATATCCGACATAGGGCTTGCCTTCAAACATTTTGATTATCGCATCATCGAGTGCCTGACTCGTTCGTCTTGATGTCGTGAGCAGAATCGTAGTATCTTTGACGTAAGCGAGATATGAGAGAACTCTGCGCGCCCAGTCAGCATTAGGATCATAATTTGCATCTATACCGCCTATGAGCAGTGCAAGAATCTTTTCACTCATGAAATTTTTTCCCGCAAAGAACGTTTCACTCACTCTCTTTAAATCAGGCGCGTAAATATGATTAGGAGCTCCGAGCGTAACGAAAATTTTTTTGTCTGAGGGGTCATGTTTATCATGTTCGGGAATAATCGCATAATCAAACGGCTTTGTTCCGAGCATTGAAGGAGTCATAACGACTGCGCACTTATTGCCGGTTGCACGTGCCATTGCAAGACAAAAAGGTGCGGCAGAACTTCCTGCGGAGATAAAAAGCGTATCAGGGTCAGCATGAAAAGATATTCCGAGACTGTGA
>JAFPWQ010000053.1 GCA_017394925.1 Synergistaceae bacterium | reverse complement strand
TGAGTGAATTGATTGATATTGCTGATGCCGACAAATAACTATTTCACCCTCATGAATGAATTTAATCCTCTTGCCGCTTATGGTGAATATACAGAAGAAATTGCAAAGTCTCCTGTTCAGAAAGGAAAAATATTCGTCCCAGTAAATCATCTCGGGAATGAAAAAAGTTTATATCTTTCACGTCAGGCAAATAGTCCTGTAGGCTGGTATTCATGGGGCAGTGATGCGTTTGATATTGCGCGTCATGAGGACAGGCCGGTATTCCTGAACATAGGCTACTCGTCTAATCACTGGTGCAGTGTCATGGATAAAGAATGTTTCATGAATTCCGAAGTTGCCGGCATGATTAACGACGCATTTATTCCCGTAAGAGCTGACCGTGAAGAATATCCCGAACTCGATAATTTGTTCATGGAGACATGCAGAATTCAAAACGGGAGTGCAGGCTGGCCGCTGAATATTTTTCTTACGCCTGAAGGAAAGCCCTTTTTCTGTACTACATGGCTCCCTAGACGCACAACCGGACAAATGCCAGGTCTTACTGTTTTATTGCCGCGCGTCAAATGGTTATGGCACATGCAGAGAGAAGATATATATCGTGCGGTTGATGTTCTTGCTGAAAGTGTGAAATCAAGATTTGATGTTCTTTCGGGTACACGTTACAGGGGAGGAAAGATTAAGAGTTACACGGCGTATTCTGCACTTGATGACATGAGGAAAATATTTGATGTCCGCTGGGGTGGATTTGGTCATGTGCCTAAATTCCCTGAGGCCACTAAATTATTATTCCTGCTTGGACTAGCTAAAGATAATTCAGGCTCAAGTAAACGCGATAAGAGTGATGCTTTCACCATGACAGACATAACTTTACGGCGAATGTGGCGCGGAGGAATTCATGACCATTTAGGCGGAGGGTTCTCACGTTATGCGATTGATGAACGCTGGCTAGTTCCACACTTTGAGAAATTATTATGCGACCAGGCCATGATTTTATTAGCCGCGAGTCTTGCACAGGAAATTAAAGCTAATTCATTTCACAGGCTCATCGCTGAAGATATTATTTTCTCTGTAACGCGCGATTTTCTGGATAATACTTCTTATTCTCAGGGATTCAGATCCGCAATTGACGGTGATACTTCTGACGGAGAAGGCAGATATTATTTATGGACTGAAGACGAAATTAAACGAATATTGCCTGAAGGTAATTCTGGATTGTTCTGTGCGGCGTATGCTGTGCTTCCTTCCGGGAATTTCGGCAATGAAGTCGCCGGTTCTCAATTGGGATGGAATATTTTATATGAGGCTTCAACTGTTACGGATTTAGCCAAAAGATACGGGATTAAAGCATCTGATGTAGGAGGCATATTATACGAATGCAGAAAATTATTGCTGGATTACAGAGATAAGAGATACCCGTTAAACAGCGACAATAAAATTCTCATGAACTGGAACGGATTAATCATCGGGGCATTAGCTCATGCGTCAGTTGCTTTTGAACAGTCAGAATGGCGCGATATTGCTGAACGTTCTGCTTTATTCATTCAGAAGAATTTTCACGGCAAAACAGGCTCATGGTTTCATGTGTGGCTTGACGGTAAAGCATATATTCCTGCTACACTTGAAGATTACGCATATTTCATGTGGGGAATTACAGAGTTATACAAGTCAGCTAAACACTTTAACGCAGGAGAAAAGCAGTTAAATGACTGGCTTAATTGTGCAAAAGAACTCGCAGATATTATGATTAATTCTTTCTGGGATGAAAAATACGGCGGCTTCTTCATGGCCTCTGATGATAATATCATGTTCGCACGCATGAAATCCGCTGAAGATATGAATTCATTGCCGTCTGCTAATGCGCTTGCAAGTATGGCATTGAATGAACTGGCACAAATTCTTGAAGAGAAAAATTATTCGGATTATGCGCGTAAAATTAATGAGTGTTTCTCGTATGACGCAAAAGAAAATCCATTGAGCTATTTATCATTAATCACAGCGGCGTTATCATGGCAGGCGGTCAAAAAGAAACCTGAGCCGGAGCCTGAACCAGTTCCGACCGACGAAGAATTAAACCGTGAAGAACCTGTGAATGAAGCTCAGCATGATGAACCCGAAATTAAACATACACGTTCATCAAGGGCATCAAGGCATTCAGGGCGTGAAAGGAATGAAGGGAGGAATGAAGGAAGAGAAAACAGAACAGCTCAGAGACGAGCCGCAAGAAAAGGCAGATAATATATAAAGCATGTAAAATAATAAAGGCAGTAAAATATTTTTTTTGGGAGGTCTTATATTGAAACGTTTTAGCTTTGCCGCAGGATTTGTATTCATTCTTGCGGTTTTATTATGTTCGTGCGCTTTTGGGGATTACCAGTTTGACGATCTTCAGGGGCCTTCGGGGGTCTCATATCAGTGGATGATACTGAATAATGCCTCGAATACTTTCGGTGCGTCTCATGAATTCCCCATTGATGTCTCTGGCGATGTATTAACAACTGGTGATGCAACGCTTGAAGTTCTCAACGGTAATTCAGTCAGTGCCATTGACGACAGAAGTTTAAACACGTTCTATATCGTTGCCGTTGACGGTCATGCTGAATTCGATGTGAATTTCCGTTCTCCTTCTCTCGTATTCATTCAGGATGTCGCTACTCCTAAC
>JAFPWQ010000052.1 GCA_017394925.1 Synergistaceae bacterium | reverse complement strand
TGAAATGCGCCATGAACGGAATCATGAATTTCTCGGTGCTTGATGGCTGGTGGATTGAAGGCTGGATTGAAGATGTAACCGGCTGGTCAATTGGTCCTGCACCAAGCGAGGCAGAAGCAAAAGATGCGTCAGCTCATTATGACGAGAGTCTTGATGCAATAGATTTATACGACAAACTCGAAAAGAAAGTTATTCCCACTTACTACGAACATCATGACAAGTGGGTAGACATGATGAAGCATACGATAGCCCTTGATGCGAGCTTCTTTAACACGCACAGAGTAGTCCGCGAGTATGCATCGAAGGCATATTCAATTGATTTCAGGGGAATGTAAAAAATTTAAGCTGGAAATTTTCAGCATTGAAAGGAATGTAGTTTAGTAATAATGACGAAAAGCGGTAGTGCTGTGAAAGTTTTATTTGTTACAACAGAACTTGCTCCCTTCTCAAAAGTCGGCGGGCTTGGTGATGTTGCAGGTTCATTGCCTAAGGCATTGCGTCAGGCAGGTGTTGATGTCCGTGTAGTAACTCCCGCATGGCCCGGAGTCCTTGAGAGAGTTGCGGCTCTTGGCGTGAAGACTACAACGGTGAGGGCAAAAGTGTATGCGGCGTATGACTGGCGTATTCATTCGGCGAATATAATCAAGGCAAGTGTTGACGGAGTAACGACATATTTCCTTGACGCGGAAGATTATTCAGGCAGTCAGTATCCTTCGCAGTTAAATTTCTGGTCAGCTTCACCCTTTGCGGTATTCTGTATGCAGGCACTGGAACTCAAGAACGCAATAGACTGGGAGCCGGACATCTATCACTGCCACGACTGGACGAGCGCGTTTCTTCCCTGTGCATTAGCGTGGCACAGACACTACCGTCAGACCGGCGGAAAAAGCATAATGACCCTTCACAATGTCGCCTATCAGGGAATATTTGAGCCTTACCCGTTCCTCGAAGCATCCGGCCTTGAACCATGGAGCTTCAACTCGTCCACAATGGAATTCTACGGTCAGGTGAACTTGCTCAAAGGCGGAATAGTTGCGGCAACAGCAGTAACGACAGTATCACCGACATATGCGAATGAGATTCAAACTTACGAATCAACGCGTGAACTTTCCGGGATTCTCTATCAGCAGAGAAGCAAATTACGCGGCATAATCAACGGTCTTGACGTAAAATTCTGGGATCCTAACGGGGATAAGTCAATTCCTGCGAAATTCTCAGTTAAAGATTTAAGAGGCAAGGCAGCATGCAAAAAAGCATTACTTGAGCGTGCCGGTTTTGATCCGAATTCAGAAGCTCCCGTTATCGTATGCGTAAGCCGTCTCGTTGAGCAGAAAGGTTTTGATATGGTCTTCAATGCTGCCGGACAGATCGCGGAGACAGGAGCGAAATTATTGATTCTGGGTTCGGGCAATGACTGGATAGAGAACGGAATCATTCAGGCATCAGAAGCATATCCTCAGAGCATAAAATTATTCAGGGGTTATGATGAGCCGTTATCGCACTTAATGTACGCTGGCGGTGATATATTCCTTATGCCTTCTGTATTTGAGCCGTGCGGACTGAGTCAGATGATCTCAATGAGATACGGCACTGTACCCGTAGTGCGTGAGGTCGGCGGACTTCGTGATACGGTGTTCGATGTTGACAGACCCGAAGGCGGAAATGGATTCACGTTCCTGACCTGCGATGTTGACGGCATGATGTGGGCACTGAGGCGCGCAGTTGAGCGTTACAACAACAATAAAGTCCAGTGGAAAGAAATCATGCTTGAGGGAATGCGTGAAGATTTCACATGGGACAAATCAGCCGGTCTCTACAAGAATCTTTATGATGAATTAATGCAGTAAACGAAAAAAATATGCTCCTTGTGAAATTTGCAGGGGGCATTTTTTATAAACAAAAGGAGGTTAAGTTTTAATCATGTACACAGGCAAACACGGAAGAGTACTCGGCGTTGTCCTTGCGGGTGGAGAAGGAAAACGCCTGATGCCCTTGACACAATACCGCGCGAAACCTGCAGTTTACTTCGCCGCAAAGTACCGTATCATTGATTTTGCACTCTCCAATCTCATCAACAGCGGAATCTATGCAGTCTACGTACTCACGCAGTTCAAGAGTCAGTCACTGAATGAGCACATTGAACGCGGCTGGCAGTTCGGAGGAGCAATGAGAGGCAGAGACTTCTTCGTAACGACGATACCGGCTCAGATGTGGAGCGGACAGCATTGGTATCAGGGCACAGCAGACGCAGTATATCAGGCCAAGCACATGATAACGCGTTACAGAGCTGACCGTGTATGTATCTTCGCAGCGGATCACATCTACAAAATGGATGTTGACCAGATGATCGCTTATCACATGGCACAGCATGCAGACGTAACTATTGCCGCAAATGTCGTACCAGTTGAAGAGGCTACAGCATTCGGATGCATCAAGACCGACAAGAACGGGCGCATAATCGAGTTCATGGAGAAACCTGCAAATCCGCCTGAGATTCCCAACAGGCCGGGATACAGCTATGTCTCAATGGGAAATTACGTTTTCGAGCGTAAAGTCCTTGAAGAAGCTCTTGATGATGACGCAATGAAGGAAGAAACGAGTCATGATTTCGGCAAAGATATTATTCCTGATCTCGTAGAACACGGAATGAAAGTATGCGCTTATGACTTCTCAACGAATATTCTTCCGCATCCTTCAGCAGAGACGGAATTAATTCACCAGTGGAGAACGGACAAACCTTACTGGCGCGATGTAGGAACTCTCTATGCATACTGGAAGGCGCACATGGAACTCATCGGACACGAATCAGAAATGACGCTCTATAACCCGATGTGGCCGATTCGCACAGTGTCCTATGGAGATCCACCATCATACTGCTATCCTGACAGCGGACATCCTGCGAATATTGACCGTGTTATGTTATCCGAAGGCAGCAGAATTTTCGGTGCTGATGTGTCGAATTCCGTTCTTGCGCGTAACTGTCTCGTTCAGGCGGGAAGTGTCGTTAAAGAAAGTATTATCGGCCATGATGTTATCATCGGAAGAAACTGCAGAATCAGCAAGGCAATCATTGACGGTCATAATATTATCCCTGACGGTACAGTGATAGGTGAAGACCCTGAAGAGGACGCAAAGAATTACTATGTTGATCCGAAATCGGGAATCGTTGCGCTCGGAGTTCCCAAAGAATTATATCTGACCGGAAGCGACAAGTTAGAAGAAGCTCAGAGCTGGGATACAATGGGCTAAAGAATCACGAAAATTTTTTGCATCTCCTGATTCATTTCAGGGGGTGCATTTTTTATTGTCATGAAATATTACGCGTGATTATCCCTCCGCCGATAACATAATCACCGTCATAAATCACTGCTGACTGTCCTTTTGCGGGCATTCTCTGAGGCTCTGAGAATTCGATAATCAATTCATCATGGCCGGTCTGATTTATCACCGCAGGAATTTCCTTCTGACGATAACGAATCTTTACACGCGCATGAAAGTTATCGTGTAATTCATCAAATGCAATCAGGTTTATGTGATTCGCAATTACGCCGCGTGAATATAATCTGCATTCTGAATCATCAGCTAACGTTATCGTGTTATTCTCTGCGTTTATGTCTGACACATATAATCTTGATTTTGCCGCTACACCTAAGCCGCGTCTCTGCCCTGACGTGTAATGAATTATGCCTTTGTGAACGCCTATTACTTTTCCGTTTGTGTCAATGAAATTCCCGGATGGGTATTCATGGCCGGTGTAAGTCTGAATGAATGAGGCATAATCGCCGTCAGGAACAAAACATATATCCTGTGAATCATGTTTATGTGCATTGGTGAAATTCAAATTTTCGGCAAGCTCGCGTACTTGTGATTTTTTCATGCACCCTAACGGAAATTCTGTATGTGCAAGCTGATTCTGATTCAGCATGTAGAGTACATAACTCTGGTCTCTGTCTAAATCATGTGCCTTGCGTAAGAGCCAAAGCCCTGATGAATCGCGTTCAATTATTGCGTAATGTCCTGTTGCGATTTTCTCTAGACCTGTTTTATTTGCATGTTCAAGCATGGAGGAAAACTTCATGTATTTATTGCAGTCAATACAGGGATTAGGAGTTCCGCCGGACTCATAGACGCTCACGAATTTTTTTATCACATGCTCTTCAAAACCGGCCATGTAATTTAATATTTCGTGTTCAATCCCTAATTTATCACATACAGCCTTTGCATCGATTATATTCTCGCGTGAACAGCACGGATATTTTCCTGAAATGCCGAGCGATTCATTCAGGAATAGAAGCATTGTAGCTCCCCTGCATATATCGTGTTTCTGAGTCATCAAATAAGCGGAGACGCTGCTGTCAACACCTCCGCTCATAGCCACAAGTATACTCATGGAAAAAAACGTGTATTACTTTAAGAGGCCGCTTAACTTGCTAAGTCTGTTAATGCATTCGTTCAAAGTCTCGTCTGAACGTGCAAAATGGAATCTGATTAAATTGTTTATCGGTTCTCTGAAGAAACTTGAGCCGGGCACTGCAGCAACTCCGATGTTCTTTATCACCCATTCGCAGAACTCTAAATCAGTGTAATCTTTGAACTGCGGAAGTTCTAAGAAATTCGAGATGTCAACCATGACGAAATATGAGCCTTGCGGAACATTATGCTTCATTCCGATTTTGTCTAATCCCTCAATGAAGAGATTGCGCTTGCGTGTGTATTTGTCCTGAAGCTCCTTGTAGTAGCTGTCGGGTAACTGGAAAGCACGAACTGCTGCCTCCTGTAACGGTGCCGCTGCTCCTACGGTCAGAAAGTCATGAACTTTGCGCGCTCCGTCAACAACTTTTGCAGGCCCGATGAGATAGCCAAGTCTCCAGCCCGTAATTGAATAAGTTTTAGAGAGTGAATTGCACGTGATGACATGATCGAACATTCCCGGTAATGCTGAAGCGTATACATGCTTGTACGGCTCAAAGACTATATGCTCGTAAACTTCATCGGTGATGATATACGCGTCATATTTCAGTGCGAGTTTGCCTATTTCTGTGAGTTCTTCCTTCGTGAAAACTTTTCCGCACGGGTTCGACGGGTTGCATATTACGATTGCTTTTGCTCCCTGTTTGAATCCGTCCTCGATGATATTAATATCATAGTCATATGTCGGCGGCACTAACGGAACGTAAATCGGGCTTGCACCTGAAAGAATTGCATCTGCTCCGTAATTCTCATAGAACGGTGAGAACACCAGAACTTTATCGCCGGGGTTGCATATCGTCATCATTGCGGACATCATTGCTTCAGTTGAGCCGCATGTGATTACTATTTCGGTCTCAGGGTCAATCTCACGTCCTATCATTTTGCTCTGTTTCGCGCATACTGCATCACGGAAATTTTTCGCTCCGAACGTGATCGCATACTGGTGCGGTCCTGTCTTTGCTGCTGCGGCTAATGCTTCGGTCATTTCTACGGGAGGATCCCAGTCAGGAAATCCCTGTGAGAGATTTATTGCTCCGTACTTCATGCTGATTCTCGTCATTCGTCTTATTACGGAGTCCGTGAAAGTTCCAACTCTGTCGCTGAGGCTGGGCATGATTTATTCTCAAGTCCTTTCGTGTATATATTCAAACGCAAATTTTACGTTTAATTGTCAGAATTTGCAATATTATCAAAAAAGCTCCCGTTTTTATTCAGAAACTTTCATGCGTAACTGCTGTATAATTTTCATATACTTGAATTCAGGAGGGAAAAATAATAATGGCAGTATCGAGCATTTTCCATAATGTAGTATTACGTACACCCGAACAGGTTGAAGCGTTCATCAGAGCAGCAGAGGCTTCAGAGGCAGACCCTTATGTTAAACCGGCAGGCGCACCGACATATAAAGTGAACTTAGACCCGGAAGATACACTGAGAATCATTGAACTTAACGAAAAGAACAGGACAATCTGCAAATGAAACATGAAGTGAAAAACATTCTTGAGATGCTTGACAGTGTTGGAGAAGAACGTCTGAAACTCTTTCTGAAAACTTTTTCCAGCCCTGTTAATCCGGCAATAGAAAATTTTGTCAGAAACAGAGCTATAGATTTTGCCCGCAAAAAAGTAGCTGTAACGTATCTGGCAATTGATTTAAATGACGGTCAGATTCTCGGCTGTTTCGCTCTGACACATAAAGCTGTATCGATTCCAGGTGCAGGTTTGAGCAGCTCTTCACGCAGAAAACTTGAACGGTTTGCACGTCTGGACAGGGCAGCAGGTGATTACATGGCCTCAGCATTTCTTATCGCGCAGTTCGGAAAAAATTTCGGCGTTGATGACGGCAGACGCATTGCAGGCAGTCAGTTAATGGACATCGTTAATGACGTTCTCGTGAATATTCAGCGTCAAATAGGCGGCGGAATAATTTATCTTGACTGCGAAGACAATGAGAAATTACAGCAGTTTTATATCAACGAAAAATTTCACAGGTTCGGGGAGCGTTTTGCAGAAGAAGAACAGCAGAAATATATCCAGTACATGAGATTCTTTTAGGGCTTAAAATGCATGAGTATATAATAGTCTCATGCAGAATAATATCACGCTCAATAACAACATCAGGCTTCTATTAAGCGGCCACGAAACTTTTTCAGCAATCAAAAACGCTCTCAGTCATGCAGAACGTTTTATCAATCTCGAATACTTTTCATTCCATGACGATGAAACAGGCAACGCAATCAAAAATATTCTCATGGAACGCTCACGCAAAGGCGTAACAGTCAGAATGATTCTTGATTCTGCAGGCAGCTGGAGACTGAGCAAAAGATTCAAACGCGAACTTAAAGATTCAGGCATCAATCTGCAAATGTTCATGCCCTTCACGATTCACAGAGATCACAGAAAAATTATCACTGTTGACGGCATTACAGGCTTTCTCGGAGGCTTTAACATTGGGGACGTATATCTCAAACAATGGAGGGATACGCACCTGAAAATTAAAGGTGATGCAGTTCATGAGCTTGAGAGAATATTTTTCAGCATGTGGAATAAAGGACATCATGACAGTGAATTATTCAGGCCGTGCATTGACGGGTCATGTGATGATGTGCCTGTAAGAATTATTGCAGGGGGAACAGGAAAAGAATTCAGAGCCGTTGCAGATGAATATGTGCGCATAATTAACTCAGCAAAAAAAAGAATCTGGATCACTACTCCGTATTTCGTTCCCGACAAAAAATTTCTGAACGCTTTGCACATGGCCGCATTAAATGGCGTTGATGTTCGTATAATCATTCCGTCATGGTCAAATCATCCGTTAGTGTCATGGGCTTCACAGTCATATATAGACTCACTGCTCAGACACGGCATAAAGATATTTATCTACCGGGACAGATTCATTCACGCAAAGACTCTTATAGCCGATTCTCATGTTGCCTCAGTCGGAACTGCCAATCTTGACGCTCTGAGCTTCGAGATAAATTACGAGGTTCAAGCCTTCGTGTATTCAACCAGATTAGTACGCGAACTTGAAGACGTATTTATTCAGGATTTGAGCAACTGCACGGAAGAAACGAAAGAGAAAAGAATTAACCGCCCGTTTATCAGCAAAATCAAATCAGGTATAGGACGGTTATTATCATCATATCTTTAAGTCTTAACGCTTAATCTTCAGAAAATCATAAACCCATTCTTCAATGACTTCCCAGAACAGCCATAAAAGCACCGATGCAATCATCATAACAGCAAATAAAATCTCAACCCATAACGTTAAGCCGTCAGCAAAACCTGCACCTGTGAGCGACAATACAAGCATTCCAGGAGCACGTCCAAGCAGGCACACGATTGAAAGGGGGAATAATTTTAACTTCGTGAGACCGGCAAGAAAACATACAGCATCATCAGGTAACGCAGGAAGCAAAAATATCGTGAAGAATGTCATATAGCCGCCTTCAGATATTACTTTATCGAACTGCTGAATTATCGAATCAGGTACTATCCTGCGCACGAGCGATATTCCCAGTAAACGCGCTAAAGTCATTGCGATTAAACTTCCGATTACGAGTCCCAGTGTCGTCAAAAACCAGCCCTTCCAGAACCCGAATATAAACCCTCCAGCAAATGCCGCAGCCTGTCCGGGTATGGGCGCAATTACAACCTGTAAGACCTGTACGAGTATGAATACCCATTCAGAACCTTCACCGAGCGTCCTAAGTTCACGGGGATTATGTGCATAGTACGATATGCTTTCGAGTACACCCGCAGGCAGTACGAATCTTAACGCCCAGAGCAGAGCCGATAAGATTAACATGATTGCAAATGCCGGAATGATTATCATGATTAGTGATGAGAATTTGCGCTTGAGAAGTTCAATCAGCCATTGCTTTGTGAATTTCTTTTCTGCCGGCTTAGTCTGTATTTCAGATTTTATTTTTACGGGATTTATTTTACGTTTAATTTTCCTGTTCTTATTTTTATTATTATTTTTCTTTGACATGCGTAGCTCCTGATAAAAAATAGCACCAGCAAAATAATTTTCACTGATGCCATTAAGTGTGTGTGTTTCGTTAGTGTGGAATGATTATTTTCTTATTTCCAGTTATTTCCAGCCCATTGCCGCGATGCTTACCCATTCGCCCTCTTTGAAGAAACGATTTCCGACAATATTCATGCTGTTCGTGTCTTTAATCAGGGAGATCTTAATCTGTCTATCTTCTTTCCTGTAATCCATATCGATTAACATTGAGTGCTGACGTACCCAGCCTGAGTAATAAATGCCGACTCTGGCTCTGGTGATTCCGTCTCCCTTGTCGAAAGGTTTCTCGTCAAACTGGACTTCTGCATTTTCGGGTTTTGCTGTCGGATGAAAATCCTGAAGTACTCTCTCTTTTGCGAATCTCAGGAAATCAAACTCTTCATTTGCTGACTCTGCCGGGGCTGCCTCTTCTGCTGCGGGTGCTGCTTCTTCTGCCTGTGCCGTTAATGCTCCGAAAACTGACGGGGCTTCTTCTGCATATGCGCATGAGATTATGCCTGCAAGCAACATGATAACTAAAACGCTGAGTGTTAATTTCTTCATTCTGATTAAACCTCCTGTGAGAATTTATATTTTCATGAAGATTTTACTATCCTGAATTCAAAACTTCAACTTAAAAGACATTTACGTAAAATTACATTGCTTTATGCGTCTTTGCTTTACTTTTTTTATTATAACTTTTAAAATCTTCTGACATATTCATAAAATAATAATAATGGGAGTGAAATGCATGAAAAAGTTTATCGCTGTAATTCTGATTTTATGTGCAGTACTGACGTATAAATTCTATCATCCTGCTAAAACCCGTGTGCTTCGTATAGGCATGGAATGTGATTATGCTCCTAATAACTGGGAAGAAAAGAGAGAAACAGATTCAAATATGCCTATTGCGAATCATCCGGGATTCTATGCAGAGGGCTATGACCTTCAAATAGCAAAGCATATAGCAGAAGATTTAGACGCAAAACTTGAAGTGAAAAAAATTGCATGGAATGATTTGATCAGGGCATTAAATGACGGCGAAATTGACGCAATATTTTCGGGAATGCTCGACACATCAACGCGAAAAGATTCTGCGCTGTTCTCAGTTCCTTATGATGTAGTGAAGACAGAATACACGGTTGTAATTAACACCGCGAGCAAATACGCAAATGCAAAGACACTCAATGATTTTTCGGGCGCAAAGTTCATTGCTCAGGCTCATACTAATCTTGATAATGCAATTGATGCTATACCCGGCGTGATTCACATGACACCCGTCAATACTGTCTCAGAGATGCTCAATGCTGTAGTAACAGGCACGGCGGACGGTACAGTGATAAATCTTGATACGGGGCGTTCATACGAGGCTTCACACAGTAATCTTAAAGTGATTCGTTTTCATGAGCGCAGTAACTTTCTTCATGACTTCAACGGAATATGCGCGGGAGTCCGCAGAGGAGATAATAAACTCCTGAACGAAATTAATGATTCAATCAGCAGACTCTCAAAGCATGACAGACAGCTCATAATGGACAGTGTAATATCGCGTCTGTGGAGAAACTTGTAGACACAAAAGATAAAGCCCTCCCCTGAAAGCTAACGGGGGAGGATAATTACAAGCAATAAATTCCCTTCACGAATATAAATTTCAGCGTCATGTTCAGGACTCAGAACTTCATTGCTTATTCCGTACTGATATTCGCTCGTGATTTCTGCATCTTCGAGATTATATTTCGCGTTCGTTATGCTGATTCCCTTCGCAAGTCCTGTAATATTAATCAGCGAGAAGAATTTACAGCCGTATTTTATTCTCACAGTCTCACCGGCAGAAATAATTTGCATTCTTGAATAGTCATCGATAATCTCTGCATGTTTTCCCTTATTCGCGAGCATTAACAGCACGTAAATATTGCCGAGAGTATGATCTGTGCGTCCTCCAGTCGAGCCTATTAGAACAAAATCATCAAAGCCGCGTTTTATGGCCTCTTTGACGGCATAAATCGAATCCGTATCATCTTTGACGACAGGAAGCACAATCATTTCACACTCTGGATTTTCGGGTTTTTCGTGAGAATCAAAATCGCCGATGATTAAATCAGGAGCATGGCCGAGAAATTTTTCATGTTTCAGTCCGCAGTCGCAATAGATAAAATAATCATCATGAGTGAAATTTTTTCGCAGTGATTCATAGTTCTTAATCTCAGCACCGCCGACAATGACACATCTCTTCATTCTGCAAATTTCCCCGTGAGATTAAACGCGTGATTCATTGGTCCTCTTCCCCTGCCCAAGTTCAGCATTGCAGAAAGAGCACCCGAAATATATTCCTTTGCGCGTCCGACAGAATCACTCAGTGAATATCCTTTTGCGAGATTAGCGGCGATTGCACTTGAGAGCGTACAGCCTGTACCGTGTGTATTTGGGTTATCGATATGATTCCCGTAAAACCATGTGAACGCGTTTTTGCCTGTGCAGAGCAAATCATTTGCGTCATTTACGTCATGGCCTCCCTTAACGAGAACAGAGCAGCCGTAAAGCGAGTTAATTTTCACTGCGGCATTCTGCATGTCATTTTGACCCGTGATTTTCATTCCCGATAATATTTCGGCCTCTGGGATATTTGGAGTTGCGAGTGCTGCAAGAGGCATTAATTCATTTGCTAGAATTTTCACTGCGTCTTCTGCTATGAGTCTTGAGCCGCTTGTAGATACCATAACGGGATCAACGACTATATTATGCGCGTGATAGTGCGTGAGTGATTCAGCGATGACGTGAATCAGTTCTGAACTTGAGACCATACCGATTTTCACAGCGTCAGGGAATATATCATCAAAGACTGCGTTAATCTGCGCTCTCAAAAACTCCGGCGATGATTCAAGAATGCCTGTTACGCCCATAGTATTCTGTGCTGTCAGTGCCGTTACTGCACTCATGGCAAATACTCCGTTCATCGTCATGGTCTTTATGTCCGCCTGAATTCCTGCACCGCCTGATGAATCACTTCCTGCTATCGTTAATGCTGTTTTCATGTTCATGATAAATTATCAAATCTCCTTCGTGAAGTCATCAATAAAATAATCTGACGTTTCAATAATTCTTTCTCTGTCATTAATGCTTGAATCATCAGCAGCTCCGAACGTGATAAAACCTGCATTCTTTGCCGTGATTACTGCGTGATATGCATCTTCAAACACTGCTATATATTCCGGCTCAAGATTCATGAACTCAGCACAGGCCATGTAAATTTTTGCCTCGTGTTTATTCGTGTTAAGCTCCGTACATGTGAATATAGCCTCAAAGTATGAATATATTCCCAGTCTCTTTAACGCATATGTCAGTAAATCCCTGTCTCCTGATGTTGCAATCACCATAGGGATATGCCTGGCCTTTAATGCGTCAAGAAATTCACGGACTCCGTTTTTGAGTTTTACGTCATGAACATAGAAATTGCGAATCATTTCGAGAATGCCCGAACGAATTTCATCTGCTGACTGATTCAGATCATAATGCGTTCTGAGATATTCACAGCCCTGTTCAAATGACAGCACAAATAATTTTCTGTTCAGCGATTCATTTTCGTATATTCCGAATTTCTTCAGGTACTGCAGGCCTAAACTCCTCCACATGTACATTGAATCTATAAGCGTACCATCAGCATCGAATACTGCACCCTTAAAGCCTATACGCATATGTTCAATGCCCGTCCTTTTAGTGCAATTGCGGCTGCCCGTATATTTTCAGCGGCAAATATTGCGCTTATCACTGCCACGCCCTTAATGCCCGAACCTGAAAGCTCATGAATATTATCTGCGTTTATACCTCCGATTGCCACGACAGGAATTTTTACCGCTCTGCATATTTCCCGTAAAGCCTCATGGGTAATATCAACAGCGTCATTCTTTGAGCCTGTATGAAAAACTGCACCCGCACCGAGATAATCAGCACCGTTTGATTCAGCAATAACAGCCTCTTCAGGTGTACGAACTGACACGCCGAGTATTTTGTCATGGCCGATTATATTTCTCACGTCTGACGCTCTCATATCGTCCTGCCCGACATGCACACCGTCAGCGTCAATCTCTTTTGCGAGCATTACGTTATCATTAATGACGAACGGAACATTGAAATCTCTGCACAGTTTCTTAATCTCTATGGCCTGAGCTTTGAATTCATCATAGCCTAAATTTTTTTCGCGTAACTGAATGAACGTTGCGCCTCCGATAATCGCATCTCTGACGACTTCACATAAACTTCTACCGTTAAGCCATGTCCTGTCTGTAACTGCATAAAGCAGTAAGCTGCTGCTATCGAATTTCATACTTTGCTCCTCCGTCGAGAATTTCACCCGTCATGTTATATATCGCGTCTATGATTTTATTCCTGTATGACGCATTCCCTTCGTGTGATTCAAGACGTGAAAATGCAATCTCACCTGCGAGTCCCATGAGGCATATTGCAGCGGCTGAAGCATCGAGTTTATGATCCGGATTAGCGGCGATGAATGCAGCCATAATTCCTGAGAGCATACAGCCCGTACCTGTTATGCGTCCCATTTCAGCGCGGCCGTTGCGGATGACATAGCATTTATTCCCGTCAGAGGCTAAATCAATTGCGCCCGTGAGAGCGATAACTGAACCTGACGCGACCGAAAAACTTTTCACGAATTCAATCATGTACTCAAGATTCGAGTCATTCACGGCATCAACTGAACTTGCATCAACGCCGTGAGTTTTTCCAGAGCCCATGAAAAGCGTTTTTATCTCCGAAGAATTGCCGCGTATGACATTAAATTTGATTTCCTTCATGAGATTTAACGCCGTATTTGTCCGTAATGCGCTCGCACCTGCACCTACAGGATCAAGCAATAATGCGTGATTCATTTCTGATGATTTTTTGCCTGCCCTGAACATTGATTCTATCGTTCGTGAATTCAGAGTCCCGATGTTGATATTTAACCCGTTACAGATCTGCGTGATTTCTTCTGCGTCATCAGGTTCATCGGCCATTATCGGACTTCCTCCGCAGGCAAGTAATGCGTTTGCGACATCATTGACAGTAACATAATTCGTGATGTTATGAATTAACGGTGATTTAATTCTGACGTTCTCAAGATAAACACTTAGCGGCAAAATGAACTCCTCCTTATGTGTTAATGAGAATGCCTGTATACTTGAGTGAAGGGTTATTGATGACTTCCCTACGACGGCATTATCCGTATCAGGTTCATATGGTCGGAATAAATTCCCTCTCAGCCTGTTATACAAGCTCCCATTTTTATATGCGTGTGTTGCATAAATTATTATATTGCAAGTTTTCGTTTATGTCATTCTACTTTTTTAGCACTTGACGTTACCAGTTGAAACGAGTAATATTATTTCATTCACAGACTATGAATTATATTAATCATGGCTCGTGTGAAATTTTTTTATTATATTTTTCAGGAGGCTTTTT
>JAFPWQ010000051.1 GCA_017394925.1 Synergistaceae bacterium | reverse complement strand
GTTCACGTATACAGTTGCAACGATAGTTCTGTTCGTTACTTTCTTCTATTATGAAGCTCCTGCATACCGTCAAATGCTTACGGTCGAAAAGGAACTCGAAGAATCACGTGAACGCGCAGAACAGTCAACGAGAATAACGAATGCTGCTAACAGGGCAAAAAGTGATTTCCTTGCGAACACTTCACACGAGATCCGTACACCCATGAACGCAATATTAGGCATGAATGAAATGATTCTCCGTGAAAGCAGAGACATTGCGATTCATCAGGCGGCTCTTGATATACGCAATGCAGGCAATCATTTGCTCTCAATCATCAATAATATACTGGACATCTCGAAAATCGAATCCGGCAAAATGGAACTATATTATGCAGACTATCATTTATGGCAGTTACTGAAGGACATAGAAGAAGGAAATTTTGAGACGATTCACGATAAAAATTTGAATTTCGTTCTTGATGTCGATAAAAACCTTCCTGAACATTTATACGGTGATGAAGATCATATCAGGCAGGTATTGACGAACTTAATCGATAATGCAGTGAAATATACGGCGAAGGGAACAATAACACTAAGCGTTAAGGGCGAAATGACAGCGCATTCAAGAGTGAAGCTGAAAATTTCAGTCAATGATACAGGTATAGGCATAAGGCAGGAGGACATCACGAAGTTGTTTCATTCGTTTGAGCGCGTTAATCTCAATGAGACGCAAAATATTCAGGGTGCAGGTCTTGGTCTTACGCTTGTACGTTATCTTCTTGAGTTAATGGGAGGAAAGATAGAGGCATTCAGCGAATACGGAAAGGGAAGCACATTCAGTTTTGGACTTACGCAGCAGTTATCGCAGGACGGTTTTCAGGGCAGCATAAAAGAATACGAAGCAATGTTACAGAATGCGCCGGAAATGCCAGCCGGAGTTCTTCCTGATGATGATTCGCCGTTTACGTGTCCTGATGCAAAGATTCTTATTGTCGATGATACACCCGTTAATCTTGTTGTAGCACGGGGAATGCTGAAGGACTCACAAGCTCAGGTCTACACATGTGAATCAGGCGAAGAATGTCTTGCGTTACTCAATGATAATCACTATGACATTATATTTCTGGATCACAAAATGCCTGGCCTTGACGGAATCGAGACGCTGAAAAAAGCACGTGAAATTGACGGACCTTCAAGGCTTGCGAAGTACATAGCACTCACTGCAAATTCAGGTTCGGGATTACGCGAGGAATATATATCTTACGGGTTCAATGATTATCTGCCCAAGCCGATTAAATCTGACGCACTGAAAAAGATATTAGCGAAATATCTTCCTGAGAATTTGAAGATGAGATATTAAAATAAAAATCACACACGGAGGATTTTAATGTTCAATCAAAATGACAGCATGACCTTAAGTAAAATTTCTGCCAATATGCCCGGCACGCTTCTTGTGTATAAAGCAGATGAGACACACGAAATAATTTTTGTCAGCGATGACATCTCGAAAATATTTGAATGCGATTCAGTTCAGGATTTTTTACGCTTCACCGGCGGCAGCTTCGCAAATATAGTTTATCCTGAAGACATTGAAGAAGTAGACAAGATCATTCATGACCAGATAAACTACAGCGGCGGCTATGACTACATAACGTACAGGATAATCACGAAGAACGGAAGAATCAAAGAGGTTGAGGACTGGGGAAAGTTCGTACATGATGAAGAACTCGGCGATTTATTTTACGTTTATCTTCATGACATGGATTTACGCGAGAAATTGCTCGAATTCTCCGGCCAGACCGCACCCGAACCCAAAGAATATAACACTGACGAATTAACCGGCCTGCACAACATGAAATATTTCCGGCTCAAAGCTCCCGAATTGATTCAAATGCTTATTGACGGCGGAAAGACCCCTCACTGCATATACTTCAACATCAGGAACTTTCACACGTACAATGAGACATATGGATTCAGCGGCGGAGACAGAATGCTTAAATCAATTTCGCGAATCCTTCAGGAGACTTTCCCTTACGGAATGGCCGCAAGATTTGAGAGCGATCATTTTGTCGTTATAACTGCACAGGAAGATTTAGAAGAGAAAATCAAACGCATGACCGTAAGAATAAATAACATCAGGCGGGGAATTGTCGTTGAAATCAAAGCAGGCGTGTTCAGGATAAAAGATTCGGAACTGGACATCAGTGTCATATGCGACTGTGCGAAACTTGCATGTGATTCGATAAAGCGCGAATACGGATCAACGGTTCAGTTTTATGACGGCAAAATGGACGAGAAATTACATCTTCAGGAACATATACTCAGGACATTTAACGAAGCTCTGAAGTCAGGACAGATTAAAGTATATTTTCAGCCTGTTGTTGATGTCCGCACGGGAAAAATTTCATCACTTGAGGCATTAACGCGCTGGGAAGATGAAAAATACGGCACATTATCGCCTGTGAACTTTCTTTATGTCCTTGAGGAACAGCATTTGATTCATAAACTGGACAGCTTCATGATAAAGAAGGTCTGCGAGTCTCTGAGGGAACGCATAGATAAAGGCGAAGAATATGTGCCGGTCTCATTGAATCTCTCGCGTCTTGATTTTGAACTCACTGATATAGTTCAGGTAATTGATGATGCCGTTGAAGAATATAATATCCCTCATGACATGCTGCGCTTTGAACTCACTGAGAGCCTAATAGCCGTAGACATGGAAGCAATGAAACGTGAATCAGAACGTCTCAGGAAACACGGCTTTAACGTCTGGATGGATGCGTTCGGAGCAGGGTATTCATCATTGAAAGTCCTGAAGGATTTTGCGCTTGACGGTCTGAAAATCGATATGGACATGATACGCTCAACTGAAGATGAAAGAGCATACATAATCATATCGGCAATTATCGACATGGCCAGACGCTTGGGTATACCTGCACTGACTAAGGGAGTTGAGACTAAAGAACAGCTTGATTTTCTGAAGAGAGCCGGATGTGATTTAGCTCAGGGGTATTTATTCGGCAAGCCGTCGCCGCAGATAAGAAAATAGACCTGCAATTATCCCCTGTTATTATGACGGGGGAATTTTTTATGTTCTTCCTTCCATTGTTTTATCTGTTCGAGACGGTTCTTATATCTTGATTCACTGCCTTGTTCCGTTGGGTGATAATATTCTCTTCCAATTAGCGAATCGGGCAGGCATTCCATAGCCGTTATTCTTTCATCGTAATCATGAGCATACTGATAGCCCTTCCCATAATCTAATTCACGCATTAACTTTGTCGGTGCATTCCTGATGTGTAACGGCACAGGTTCATTTGAATGTTTCAATGCGTCCTCACGTGCTGCGATATAGGCCCTGTCGACAGAATTTGATTTAGGAGTAATTGAGAGATGAATCACAATCTGAGTGAGATTGACTGAACACTCCGGCATTCCGATGAAATGACATGCATGATAAGCAGCAACAGCCATTGAAAGCGCGTTAGGGTCAGCAAGTCCGACATCTTCACTCGCGAATCTCACAAGCCTTCTTGCAATATATAACGGGTCTTCACCGGCCTCAAGCATTCGTGCAAGCCAGTAGACTGCCGCGTCAGGATCAGAGTTGCGCATTGATTTATGCAACGCTGAAATTAAATTATAATGTTCTTCTCCGTTTTTGTCGTATAAAAGCGATTTTCTTGATGTACACTGTTCAAATACTTCCGGCGTTATCGTTACTCTTCCGTCAATTATGTCTGCGTTTGAATGCATCATCTCTAAAAGTGAAATTGCAGTGCGTGCATCACCGTTTGAAAAGTTAGCTACTGAATTCAAAACGTCATCGCTGACTGAAATTGTGCCTCCAAGAAAATTTAATGCCCTGTGCAATAATTTCACGATGTCATTAACACTCAGAGGCTTTAGCACGAACACTTTGCACCGTGATAATAACGCGCTGTTAATCTCAAACGAGGGATTTTCGGTTGTAGCTCCGATTAAGATAATGCTTCCTTTCTCGACAAAAGGCAGAAATGCATCCTGCTGTGCCTTATTGAACCTGTGAATCTCATCGACAAATAAGATCGTACGTTCACCGAAATTTTTATTGGCTTCGGACTGTTTCATGATCTCGCGGATCTCTTTTATGCCGCTTGTTACTGCCGAAAAATTTATAAATGCAGCTCGCGTTTTCTTTGCGATTATTCCTGCTAAACTCGTTTTGCCTACACCGGGAGGTCCCCAGAATATCATTGAGGGTATCTTATCGCTGTCTATTATTCTTCGCAAAATTTTTCCTGGAGCTGTTAAATGTTCCTGACCTGCAAAATCTTCGAGTGATTCAGGTCTCATTCTTGCGGCTAAGGGCTCATCAATGGAATTAGTGAACAGTGAAGATGTCATAATATTCTCTATCTGAATCTATAGGGTATGCCCGCCTCTTTCAGAAGGTCATTAGCTGAATGCCGCGATCTTATTTCTCCGTCTACTGAAACATTGCAGTTTGTTATTGGACTATGCCATATCTCATGATCTCCCTTGCCTTGTCTGACGAAGAAACATCCGAATGCTTTCAATATTTTACGCACTCTCTTTTCATATTCCGCCACTGATTAACACCCTGTCGCGCCTTTCCGATATGAATCTTAAATCACAGTAATCAGGTTTGTCATCCTCAAATGAAAGCAGATCTTCAACGGCAATTTTCACCCGCTCAATCAAAGCATCAAACGATCCTGATTCAAGAACAAGACCACGTATATCATCACTTGTTGCAATCCATACTTTAGCATCACTATCCCATAGTAATTTAATATTGCAGTCCATAAGAAACAGCCTCCTTCAAAAAATTTTTTTCATTATAACTCTAAGACAGCTCAAATGCTCCCGTGTACAGCTTATAGTATCTTCCCTTAAGCGCAATCAATTCATCATGAGTTCCGCGTTCAATTATTCTTCCGTGTTCCATGACAAGAATCATATCTGCATTTCTCACCGTTGATAATCTATGTGCAATCACAAATACGGTTCTGTCTTTCATGAGCGCGTCCATTCCCCTCTGAACTAATGCTTCAGTGCGTGTATCAATTGAAGATGTAGCCTCATCGAGAATCATTACAATGGGATCTGCAACTGCTGCGCGTGAAATTGCGATTAACTGACGCTGACCCTGCGAGAGATTCGATCCGTTGCCTGAAAGCATAGTATCATAGGCATCCGGAAGACGCGAGATAAATTCATCAGCTCCGGCTAATTTCGCGGCATTAATGCATTCTTCATCTGACGCGTTCAAATTCCCGTAACGTATATTCTCAAGTACTGTACCCGTGAATAAATTCGTATCCTGAAGTACGATACCTAAAATTTTTCTCAGTGATGACTTCTTTATGCCCTGAATGTTAATCCCGTCATATAATATTTTTCCAGAGTTAGCATCATAGAATCTGGGAATTAAATTCGCGATTGTGGTCTTGCCTGCTCCTGTTGAACCTACAAGTGCAGTTTTTTGTCCGGGCTTTGCACTCAGCGTTATATCATGAAGGACATCAATATCATTTTCATATCCGAAGTTCACATGAATGAATTCGATTTTGCCTTCTGAATTTTCACGCGTAATTTCGATTTTTCCGTTATCGTCTTCAGGTTCAGAGTCAATCACTGCATAAATTCTTCCTGCTCCGGCTAAACCTGATACTATTGCGTTGATGTGCATTGAGAAATGATTGATATTCATCGCAAATTGCTTGGTCATGTTCAAGAAGGGAACAACTACACTAATGCTCATGGGTAAACCTGAAAAGCTGACGTTGCGAACTCCCGAAAGAATTAATATTCCTCCTGCTACTGACATTGACGCATATAATATATTCCCGATGTTGTTTAATATAGGCCCAAGTGTATTAGCTTTCTTGTTTGCCTTTTCTGATTCAGTGAATAATTCTTCGTTGAGACGCTCAAAATCTTTTATGCTCTCTTCTTCATGACAGAATACTTTTACGACCTTCTGACCGTTCATGATTTCTTCCGCAAAGCCTTCAAGTTGACCCGTATTCTTTTGCTGTCTCCTGAAATGATGCGCACTTCTTCCGCCTTTTTTCTTCGTTACGATAAACATTGCAATTATTCCTGTGAATGTTACGAGCGTCATCCAGAGTGAGAAATATAACATGATTGATATTACCGCAGTGATTGTTATTATGGACGTGAGCATTTGAGGCATGGCCTGAGAGACAAGCTGACGAAGTGAGTCTACATCGTTAGTGTAATGGCTCATAATATCCCCGTGAGAATTTGAGTCAAAGAATCTCAATGGCAAGTTCTGCATTCTTCCGAACATCTTCTCACGGAAACGCATTAATACTCCCTGCGTTATGTCTGCTCCGATCTGACCTACGAGAAATCCTCCAGTCAGTGAAAGCATGTACAGCCCTGCAAGAATGACTAACAGCGTTAAGAGATTTGAGCTTACGTCAGGCCATGATGAATTAATATCTGAATTTTCGATTAGTGCGATTACTTTCTGAATGAAAACAGACGGCAATGTATTAACTGCAGCACAGAAAAGAATCAGAAATATCATGACAGGGAGTTTAACAGGAAAGAACGAAAATATATCGCGCAAGAGCCTGAAGAAATTATTGCGTCTCATGAATTAAACGGTTCTAAACTCCTTCGTAATATTCCATGCATTTCAGCGATTGCAACTCCGTAATTCACAATGGGGACTCCGGCCATGTCCGCGCGTTCAAGCCTTGAATGCATTTCCTGTTCGTTGAGCATACATCCTCCGCAGTGAACGATTAATGCAAATTCTCTTAGCGATTCTGAATCTGGGAATTCACCGCCTGACGTGAATTTGAATTCCGGCTCAGAATGCGAGAATGATCTTATCCATGCAGGCATTTTTTCCGTGCCTATGTCGCCGCATTGCCTGTGATGTGTACAGCCTTCGGATATTAATACTTTGTCGCCGTCTTTAAGGTGTGATAATTTATTCGCACCGTCAACAAGAGTTCTCAAATCTCCTTTGTAGCGCGCAAACAGAATCGAAAATGACGTTAGCATAATATCTTTAGGCACAATCGAATCAACTTTGCTGAACACCTGCGAATCTGTAATCACGAGTCGGGGCTTAACGATGAGAACATCAAGTACATGTTCTAATTCGTTATCCTGACATATGAACGCAGAACAGCCTGAATCAAGAATATCGCGGATAGTCTGCTGCTGAGGCAATATTAATCTTCCTTTCGGGGCTGCCTTGTCAATCGGAACAACAAGAATCACAATATCGCCCTTTGTAAGCAGGTCAGATACGAGCCTTTTCTCTGATACATTCTTCTTTGCGAGTGATGCTATTTTTTCTTTCAGTGCATTCACATTATGACCCGTTAATGCACTCACGTAAATATTATTATCAATGGGGATTTCATTCAGCAGGTCAGACTTGTTATATGCGATGATGAACGGAAGATTACGGGACTGAAAGAGAGCAAGCAAATCACGTTCAGCCTGTGAGAACTCACTCGTTGAATCATGAACGAGGATTGCAACATCACAGTTAGCGAG
>JAFPWQ010000050.1 GCA_017394925.1 Synergistaceae bacterium | reverse complement strand
GTAGCCGTCGCCGTCAAAATCTCCTGCCGCGACTCCTGCACCGCGATTGCCGTCGCTGTAGTCCCGGAGCTTCCAGCCGTTAGCGTCTTCACCCTGAACGCTGAGGTCTTCTCTGACTGCATTGCCTGTTTCGTTCCTCCTGGACGTGAAGAACTTGAAATAGAGAGCTCCGTTGTAGGCCATGTTACCGCTGTGAAGGCAGACAAAAACATCATGACTCTCCAGACCTTTGACAGTCATGGCAGCATTACCCCAGATAATGCGGTCCTGCCCGAATTGTGCAAACTCATCTGACGGATTAATGAGCGATATGTCCGCGTTGTCTTCTGTGCCTTTGCTCTCGATTGTCCTGAATCCCCAGACGTTGTACTCATAGTTGCCAGAGTGAAGCATTCCCGGCATAGTGAGCATTACGTTGCGCCTCTGCCCGAATCGCTTATTGGACATTGCAAGGCTCATTTTCTGCACGATATTTTCTCTCGTGCTTATGGTCGTGTGGTTGATGCTGTAGTCGGCCAATTCGTGCATTTTCCTCATCGTGCCGTCATTGTTGAGCGTGAATATTTTGGGCGTGAAGTAAGTAGCTCCGTTGCGCGAGAACCGCTCGTAAAGCATAATTGAATGTTTCTGAAGCTCCGGGAACTCTGAACCGGTAACTTCCTTCACTATGTCGGGAATATTGTTCAGAGGCTTGTTGTGTATCGTTACTGCCTCTGACGATGAAGTCTCAACGAATGCGCCGAAGAGACATGCCATAACAAGAGAGAGAAAAAATAATTTAACCCTTCTCAAATTAAGTACCTCCTTAAAGTTTACGTTTACGAATATTATAATTCATAAATACAATATTGCAACGAAAATATACTGCCTGATAAATGAATCATAACAGCAGATATTTTTTTCAATGACGCATGAGAAAGTTTAAGAGTTCATCAGAAAGTATCGCAAAGTTCAAATTCTGGCCGTTCTCAAGTAACATCGTAGGCATTCCGACAACTTCACCGTTTAAATTCACGAGTGCTCCTCCGCTTGAGCCTGGTGAAACCGGAGCAGTAAACTGTATCCATGTATGATGATTTATCTTTCTGAATGCAGATATGATTCCGTTCGAGACAGTTCCGTTTAAGCCCCGCGGATTTCCAATCGCAATTACAGCTTCTCCCTGTCTGGGGCGTTCACGGCTTATTCTCAGAAACGGTGTTGCTCTTCCTGCATTTATCATAAGCAGTGCAATATCACCTTCTGAATCATAAGCTCTGACTGACGCATTGAATGATATTCCGTTCTGAGGAACTACGCGGATATTTCCGGCATTCGCAATTACATGATAGTTCGTGATTATGTCTCCGTTTGGGCTCACAAAAAAGCCGCTTCCTGTGCTCCTGTCAGTGTTAATTCTCACGATTGCAGGCATGACACGTTCAACGAGATCTGCATAGTCAGTTATATTATTATGAGGCTGTGAGATTGTCTTGCTTTTCAGGTCTTCAAGTTCACGCAGGACACGCTCATAATCTTTCACGTATGCAGGAAGGTTCGCAATTTCATTCTCTTCAGGGGCATCACTCTTCATGAAAAATATGAACACCGCAAAACTTATGCTTACGACCATAACAGTATATGCCGCAAGTTTAATTAACATTCCGAATTTATATTTATGTTCAGGTTCATGTCTTTCTGATTCTGAGTCTGATTCTAAGTCTGATTCTAAGTCCGATTCAAATTCATCATCTAATTCATCACCGTGAAGTTCTATATACACGTCAAGCATGTAGTTATAGGCTTCTTCGATTAATGCGCGTCTCTTTACTGCGGCGTTATATTCGGGTGTATCTGGGAAAAATTTTGAGGGGTTATATATTTCGGTTTTGAGTTCATAATTGCGTTCAAGTTCATCAAGATTTATATCTTCGTCATCAGGTGAGAGTCCAAGATATAAACATGCCTCGTCAAGTGTCATTTAGCTTTTCTGCCTTTCGTCGAATAATAATAATCATAGCGTGAAGAGAAAATATGTTACAGCTAAGAGATCCGCACTTCCGCTTGGGCTTATGTTACGCTTTATGAATTCGTCATCAAGTCTGCGAATCTCATCAATGCCTCCGTGATTCATGATAATATCACGCGAACGTTCTTTGACTTCTTCACACACACTCAGGTCATGACGGGCGATAATATTCGTGTCGTCATTATGAGCCATAATATGAATCAGAGTCATGACGAGTGAATCATTCAGACATAAACCATCAGCAATATATTTTCTCAGTGCAGGCAGTGCATAATAACGTACGACAGGATAGCCGGATTCAGCTTCGCCCCTGATGCCTGTTATGCCATGCTCTCTATATATGCGTTCACCCTTCGTTAATTGCTCTGGTGATTTCGTTTTCGCTTCTGCAAAATCACGCTCACATAGTCCCTTGCACATCATGCCCGCAGTTTTCATTACGTCTTCGGGATTGATATTTTGCTTCATGCCTGCAAGATAACCTGCTGATGCGCTGAGAACTCCCAGTGAAAATATTTCGCCTTTGTGGGTATTAATGCCATTGGTTGAATCGAACATGATTTTTTCTGCTTCGATTCCTATTTTGCGTATGTACGGGAAAATTTTATCTGGTGAAAAGTTTTTTGTGCCGCCTGCATGGCCTGCCTCTGAAAATTCTTCAAAGCATGAGCGTAAACCTGCGGCACTCTTCAAGAAAGTAAAGAAGCCCATATCGCTATGAGCTCCTGAGTTATTCCGGTCGACTAATCCGGGTTTGGGAGTTACTGACACTTCAACAAGCATTGCCTCAAGTGCCAGCGTCCCGATAATTTTATTCGTTATCATCTTCATCATCGTTATCGTCATCGTCTGATGCGTTCATGTCTTCATAGTCGCGTCCTCTTATCCTTGCCCAGAATAAGCGAATCCTCCAGAGAACTTTATATGCGGCCGGTATAGATAACATTGCGAGCATACCTCCTGCGATAAGTCCTCCGATTGCGACTACTGCAATGGGTCTTTTCATTTCGGAGCCTCTTCCTGTCGACAATAACGGAATGAGTGAGACAACTGACGTAACGACTGCCATTAAGAGCGATTTGAATCGAACATGACATGCCTCTTCAACTGCCTCATACGGGTGCTTGCCCTGAAGTCTTAACACTTCTGCGTAATCGACAACAACGATTGCATTATTCACGACCATTCCGACAAGCATAATCATGCCGATCAGAGCAAAAATCGAAATATTGACTTCAGAGATTAACATTGCAGGCACAACACCGATTGCGGCCATCGGAACGGAACATAGAATTATGACGCTGTACATCCATGATTCAAGAATTGCGGCGACAACAAGATACGTAACAACGATTGCGATAACAAGCGTGCGTATAAGCTCAATGAAATTTTCGGCCATGTCTTCCTGTTCACCGCCGAAATTGATAGTTACGCCTTCGGGAAGGGTCATACTGTCGACAACCTCACGCATTTTCGCGTTGCCTTCACCTGATGTGATGTATCTCACGTTGCCGGTAACAACAACTGCGCGCTGACGTTCAACTCTCCGTATTTCTGTGGGAGCATCACCCCATGTTATATCGCTCATTTCATCAAGAGGAACGAGACCGTATGCAGTCATAACAGGGAGTTCATGAGCATCAAATATATCGCTTGCCTTCTCACGGGCAATTCTGGCTTTGATGTCATATTCATAACCGCCCTGTCTGAATTTCCCTGCATCACGTCCAAGCAAATAGCCTCGTACTATTCCGGCTAAATCTGAAATGTTCAGTCCAAGAGGTGCGAGCCTCCAGCGTATTGGTTCAATTTCGAGTTCAGGTTTTCCCATTTCCATTTCGATTTTGAGGTCTCTTATTCCCGGAATATTGCGGCCCCGTGAACGAATTTCTTCTGCTATATTGTAGAGCTGATTCAAATCCTGTCCCTTAACCTGAATCTCTATCGGATTGCCGAATCCCGATCGTGTTGCGGAAATTCCTATCTGGACACCGGGGAGATTCGAGAGATACGGACGAATCTTGTCAGCTAAATCCTGCGTTGAAGGTCTGTCGGGGTCATTGTTCATGTATAAAGCTACTTGTGCCTCGCTGATTAAATTGCTTCTCATTGAACCTGCTACTGTCGATACTACATTGCGGATATATTTTCTCTCAGGCAGTGAGTTAATATAATCCTCAACATGATATACGAGTTCAGCTGTCCTGTTTATCGATGAATTATTATCGAGCGTTAATGTGATTCTCACTGTTCCGTCATCAGTACTCGGAGTAAACTGCGTACCGATGAAGCCGCCGAGCTTGAGTGAACCGTATGTAGCAAGAATCGTAAGCACAATCGTTAAGAACGGGAATCGCATGGCCACGTGAAGAACGATGAAAAATAAATCACGGAAGCCGTCAAATATCCAGTTCCACCAGCCCGTTAATATCTTACCGATTAACGGAAGCTCACCTGTATCTCCCTTCTGCTTTTTGATTCTTGCGGCTAAACACGGAGTAACTGCCATTGTTACCCAGAGTGAAAAACACGTAGCATATACAATCGTAACGGCGTAAGGTTTGAGGAACTGACCCGCAATTGTCGACATCAAAGCAACGGGCATAAACACTCCCAAGTTCGTTAAGACACCGGCAAGAACTGAAAGCGAAATTTCTACAGTGCCTTCTTCGGCCGCTTCAAACGGTTCATATCCCATATCACGGTAACGGTATATGTTCTGAATGATTAATATTGCGTTCATTACGAGCGTTCCCATTGAGAGCGCAAGCCCCAGTGTACTCATAAGGTTGAGTGTGTATTTATGAATCTGAAGGGGGACGAACGTAGCCGCAAATGCAACAGGCATTGAGAACGCAACTATGAATGTCGCACCGAATCTTCCCAAGAATAAATATATGACCAGTGCCGTTAATGCGATTCCGATTGCAGTATCACGGATAATATTCTTCACTGCAGACTCAACAAAGCTCGTATCATCGTAAGTGTACTCGTACGTGAAATCTGGAAAGTCGCGCATTGTACGAGTCATTAAACGCTTGATTAGTCTTCCGGCTTCAACAACGTCTGCATTTGAACGCGGGCTTATTCGTAACTGCACAACAGGCTTTCCGTCCGCACGCGCCATACTTCGCTGATCTGTTTCACCGTCAATCACTTCACCTAACATTGAGAGTCTCACAGGCTGACCGTTGGGTGTGGGAATTAATATATCTTCGAGCTGTTCTACTTCGTTGAATTCTCCCATGAGCCTTAATGAAACTTCATCTTTCTTCTGAGTGATATATCCTGACGGTGTAGTCTCATTATTGGCGGCTACAACACTGCATACCTGAAGATAATTTATCCCGTAATCACTCAGTGCTGCAGGGTCAAGGTTGATGTGAATCTCACGGTCTCTTCCTCCTGTTACATCAACACGTCCGACTCCCTGAACACGTGCAACTACAGGCTGAATTCTGTCCTCGATAACTTTCTTGGCTGTCTTCTCCGGCATTGATGAACTGAATGAAATAATCAGGAATGGCTGTGCGCTGATGTCAAATTTACTTGAGACAGGTTCTTCTGCATCATCTGGTAAATCCGGAATTTTCGCCTTCACTTTGTTGTTCACGTCAACGAGTGCTAAGTCCGGGTTCGTTCCTGCCTGCATTTCGACAGCTACCATTGAGATGCCTTCAATTGAATATGTAGTGATTGATTTCAGATTCTCAAGGTCTGCTAGTGCGTCTTCGAGCGGCTTACTGATTAACTGTTCGATTTCGTTCGGGCCTGCTCCTGTGTACTGAGTGCGGACTAATACGAATGGAAGTTCAACATCGGGATAAAGTGTAACGCCTAGTGTGAAATAGCTTGAGATGCCTAGTAATATCCATATAACAACAGAACACCCAGTAAAGACCGGGTGCGTAATACAAAACTTAATGAATCCTCTCATGAATTTATTCTCTCGTTATCCGTTAGCGTTTGATTTATTATTTTTGCCTGCAACTACATCACTAACTATTTCAGCTCCGTCATAAAGCACACGATTCCCGCTTGTGATGAGTTCATCGCCTGGTTTAAGTCCTGATGTTACGATTACTCTTCCTTCTTTGCCTTCACCTGTCGTTATTGCTGTGAGTTTC
>JAFPWQ010000049.1 GCA_017394925.1 Synergistaceae bacterium | reverse complement strand
TTTCCTCATTTCACGCTCTAATAGCTTTGCCTCATCGCTGATTATGTTCACCCATTCATGTAAATCATTCAGCGGCATTCTCAGCCAGTCAGATACAGACGTTCCTGTGTCTGCACGCGCTAATCGAACTGCTATTCGTCTGAGTATACTTCGGGGAGTTTCGGCTGATTGTCGGCTTGGTCGTCCTCGTCTGAATCCGAAAGCGTCAAAAAATTTCGTACCTCGTTCGTGATTCGCGTAAAATCTTTCGCTCCCGCAAATTTCAGAATCTCTACGGGAATATGCGCCGCCTTTGCCGCTATGTTGATTAAATATATCCTGTTGAAATCCGTTACTATCGGCACTTCTCCTGACTGCATAAGCTGTTTCTCAACTTCAATTAAATCATTGCCGGTCAGTTCTTCAAGCGGCATGTCAAGCGTGTATATCTCCTGCCCTTTATGCGTTATCGCTTTCTTCAGCTTTATCTTCATTTCATATGCTCCTTATGATTTCCCTAATGCCGTTCGGACATCCGCAAGCTGATCTACTCCGTCAACTTTGTAGATGTAATTGAATTTGTCCATTTCAACGCGCTCTTTGCCGTTCAGTTCTATCTTCATGTACGTTACTTCAAATTCCATCTGCGTGTCCATGTTATCCCCGACTATCAGATTGCCAGGTGTACGCGTCTTCGTTATCGCTTTCATGTACACATGCAACGGAACTGTCTTATACACTCCGAGTCCGGCATCGTACTGCTGCAATGCCGCAAATAATTCAAGGTCATTAGTCGTATGGTCAAACAGCTTCATGAAATTCTCTGTTACTGTGCGCCACGTTAAACTGAAATTCGTTGAGTTGAAATGCCCGATTACTGGACTCTCGACTACTCCGGCTACACCTGCTCCGCGTACTTCACTCGTCATCGATTCAAGTACGGGTATCGTGCCTTCCGCTATGCCCAGCATATCTATGCCATTCAGATAAACGCTGAAGTTTATACTCTTCTCAGGTACTACGTTGCTCATCGTTCACCCTCCTATGCTGCGTCCTCAAACAAAACTGAGAAATATCCCGGATCATATTCAAATATGCCCACAATCTGCTCGGCTGGTGTCGGGACTGCCATTGATACATGAAATCTCAGTATGCCGTCAAGCAAATCTGTCGTAGGATTTTCAGGTGTCAGGAATTCTATTCGCCCTCCGAGTAAATACCCTCTGGCCGCTAATCCGTTTAACCTCACGTTATAACTGTTAAGAACTGTACGAATTAGTCGCGGCGTTATCGGTGAGTCTATCTTCTGCCACAGCGTGAGAATAAATTCATTGCCTACCCAGTCAAACATTCTGCGGCATGGAATAAACATATCTTTTACGTCTGTGTTCGCAGGATATACCGCTGTCCTGTCTCCCCATGCACGCCAGCCGCCTACCCAGTTTAACGCCGTTACTATGCCCTGTCCGTTGAGATAATTCGCCTCTTCCATGCCAAGATTTACTTCTTTTCCGCTCGCTACTATGCATGCGTTCATCTGAAGGTTCTTGTTGGAAGGCGTTTCATACGGCGTATCTTCATTCCCTGAATCTGTGCTGTTCATGAGGCCGATTAACTGTGTCGAAAGGTGAAATACATCATCTCCGAGCTTCACTTTAGGCCAGCAGGCTATTTCATGCGCTCCGACATAATTATTCTGATTCTTCCATTCGGGAGCTTCTGTGTATCTGTCTGCTCCTTCTGCATCACTCGGAATATCTACTACGGACATGCACGTGAACATTCCATTGATATTTTCAGCCTTTGAACGCATTACTGCTGCTACTTCGGGCTTCTCTGACCATTTCGGCGAACCTAAAAGTCCCGGCACTATTCTGAATTTCGGAAATACTGAATTCACAAGCTCAAAGCCCGTTTTATCTCCCGTTGTCGCATTCACACCGCCGATTATGTCGCCTGAAGTTATCATTTCGGGCTTCAGACGCGTAAATCCTACTTTCACTTTCGAGGCATTCGCTAATTTTCCTCCGCTTATCACTGAAAAAATTGCATTCCCCTCATCATCATAGCCCAGTGAATAATCAATTCCGGCTGTGTATGCCGCTGTCGTCTCAAACGTTACGCCGCTAGAAAGTATCACGTCCTGCCCCAAATTTACTTCTCCGTCCGCAATTGTGAATTCTTTCGGGCTTACTGTCTCTTTGTGCTTTGAAGGGTCTAACACGTTGATTAATACACACGGGGACATCGCGAATAATGCAAACTGTGAATATATGAACTCGCATAATGTGTATTTCTCCCAGTCGCGCGAAAATCCGAATAAGCTCACAGCCTCGTTGTAGTTATAGATTAACTGAGGCTTATTCACATTCTGCAGGGCTTCTTCATCACTCGCCAAATGCAACGGTGCAGTCCCCACAATTACGGGCAATCCTGCTTCCGTTCTTACAGGTGAGATTAATGATGTCGGTACTTCCTGCTTGTATACTCCATGCCTGAATGCCATTACTTAACCCTCCTTCTTGATTTCTTCCTGTATTCCGTGTTGATTTTTGCGGCCTCTTCCTGAACCGTATAAAAAAGACGGGCTTCATTCGTTCCCGCCTTCCTGATTTTTTGCTTCATGCTTTCAAGTTCACTTACCGGCACTATCAGCGATTCGATTTCGGGGATTTTCTCTATCGCACGTCTCACATACGGCGGCAATCCTCCCGTCATCACCAGATATTGCATTAGCCCGAACGTTATGATATTCGGCCCGGTATATATCACAGGCTCTGTATTTTCATTCTCTGTGTATGTCTCTTCCTGCAAAATCTCGTCTTCATCCATTCATATAACCTCCTATATTACCGGCATCATCGGCCGTCCTGTCTCCCAGACCGTTTCAATATACCCGAAACTTAACGGCCACGTGTCTTCATCAACTAGTCCGCTGGTAAACGGCATCTCAAGCCTGTATCTGTCATTGAGAATCCGACACGGCATTGTCAGTAAATCCTGCCGAATCACTTCAATTATGTTATACACATCACGATAACCCTGACAGTCCCGCGCCGTACTGCTCCCGTCATAAATCCCAACGATAAACTGTACATTTATCCTCGCCTGATCTAATGCGCCTTCTTCCTTGTCGACTGCCTCGCCAAGTTTCACTATTACGCACGGAAATATGCTCTCAATGTCCGTTACTGTGTATCCCTGCGGCTCTATGCTTTCGTCTTCTTCATCTGTCTTTACACTCACGGCTGACGGTTTCGGCAAATACTGCGCAAGTATCTTCACTTCCTGCAGTCCGTTCTTCGATTTCAGCTCATAGCCACGAAATTTTTCCGTCAGTCTCGATACTAACGCGTCAAGCAAATTTAATTCAATCATTCCGGCTCCTTTGTCCAATGACCATAATCCATTGGTTACTCTCATGTATGGCTTGTAGTTCATGGCAGTACTGTCAAGATACGCATAACTTCATGATTGAGACGCTTTTCAAATCGTTCACGTGCTTGCATTTCTACAATTTTTACTGTCTCTTCATTCTTGACTATCTGAGGAATTGAAGGTGAAACTACGTGCTTGATATTCTGCCAGCCACGACCGGGATTTGTGCGAATGAATAATACATATCCTGCGTTGGGTGTATTCATCATGAATGTTCCATGCGGTAAAGGTTTTAATCCGCTGTCCCGTTTTACTGCTCCCTTGAAACCTTTCTTACGGCCTGCCTGCGGAGTTTTAGGTGTTAATTGATACTGAGACAACTTCCTTCTGCCTCCGCGCGATACAACTGTACCCGTTAATTTTCCTGCACTCGCTTTATTGACCGTGATTGTCTTCCTTATGTCGCCTGATTTCGCAAAATAACGGCCTGCTGTCTCACGAACTGCATCCGTTCTCACTCCTTCAAGTGTCCTGTTAGTAGCCATTGCTACAGCATGTTCAAACGCTCCGTTAATATGTTTCAGAAGTTTATATGCACGCTCAAGAGAATTCTGTTCTATGCTCACATTTATCTTCATCAATTCTTCGCCTCCAACACAATCCGCCACACCTGATCCTGAATCAATTTCGCCTCTGAGACCGTGTAATGCCTCCCGTCAAGCCTCAATGACGCTCCGATTTGCCAATTCCCCGCTATATTCTGCGCACGGCAATATAATATTCCGCCGCTCCTGTGTACAAGTTCGGGGTTGTTCTCATCGTTAATGTTTATGCTGAATGTCTTGCCGCGTGTGTCTGATGTGAAGATTGAAAGGATTTTTCTGCCGTCTATATCGTGAAATCTCGCAAATTCTGAATCATTGAACCATACTGCGCTATCATCTAAATCATGCGCTAATTCATCAAGAAATGTCTCGTCTCGCGCATATATATCATGTATCGCTTTCATCATTCTTAGGTGTAGGACTGACCTTTTCTGTGTCTCGTTTCTTCGGAGCTTTCGCAGTCTTAACATCTGCAACAACTTCCGCCAAATTCTGTGCCACAAGCGATTGTACTCCGGGTGTATCCGGCAATATCTCACCAGCACGAAATATACGCATACCAGATATAAATTTTCCATGTCTCAAGATAATCATGCTGCACCTGTTATTACGCCCTTCAGCACATACCACGACTTCAAATCATGCGGCATCGGTAAAGGTCTCGAACTTATCGAGATAAATTTCTGCGGAGGGTCTTCCGTAAACCATGTATGCGGCACATATTCACGCATGTACGTTACATGATTTCCGGTTCTGTCTATGCGAGTAATTGCTCCGTAAAGCATTGAATTCCTCTCGCCTGAATTCTGAATTATTACCGTCTCTGGGTCAATTATCGGCTTCAGTTTAGGCTCACCGTTCGCGTCAAGGTCATTAGTGTCCGGCACCCATTCTTCATATGTGTACAAATCGAACATCGCTCCCGGAACTATCATTCGTCCGAGATAACCGATTCCTTTTTCCAGTTCACCAGGTCTGATTTCGCCGATTTCAACGCGTCTGTTATCGAGCAATTTCAGATAACGTTCATTCTGCATTAGCATATTTGCCGCCGCTGAACCTAATATCAGCATGTCAGGATTTACTCCGTCCTTGCGCATTTCCTGTGCTATATCACGCAACTGTCCCATGATGTCAAATGTCGGTGTCCATCGGTCTGACGCATCAAGTACTACGATATTTTCAAAGCCGTAATCTACTTCTTCGTTTATGCCTGTGCCCTTAATCGTTAATTTTCCGTCCTGCTTTACTCGCGCACACATGTATTCTTCACGTCTCCAGATTGTATCCTGCAAATCAAGAATATCCTGTGCCGCTATCTTTGCTGCCCTCTTCGCAGGGGTTAAGCCGGAATTATACGTTGGCTCACCGAGTAATTTCTGGATAAGCGTATCGTTCGTGATTACACGTTTAGGGGAAATATACGGCGTTCCATAGGTCTTTACTCCGTATTCATCACGTTCAATTGCCTCCGAACCTAATTTCGGATTCACATACGGTGCTAATCTTCTGCGTTTTTCCTGAAACTCAAAGCTCACTTCAGGCGTTGGAAACATTACAGGGTTATTGAAAAATCTCTGCTTGAAAAATGTCCTTAACGGCAACGTCTGCTCTATTACTCCCATTACCATTTTTGGCTCGTAATAATCCATTATGTTCATATTTTTATCTCACTCCTTACGGGTTTATGTGCCTCAGAAATATTTTCGCTTTTCTCAGTACATCACGAACTGATTCAACAAGTGCTTCATGGTCATCATTCTCGACTTCAAACGGGAATATTATTCGCGCATCATTGAATTCTCCCTCAAAATATGCTGGTGTCTCGGCGTATTCGTT
>JAFPWQ010000004.1 GCA_017394925.1 Synergistaceae bacterium | reverse complement strand
CGTGTTTAATCTTCGGGTTTGCGAGGAGCGGAGGCAGTGCGGTAATTAATCAGCTTGGACTTCCTTCAAGCTATAACGATTTAGACCGAATTCTGCCTTATGTGCTTACTATGTTACTGCTTGTGTTCTTCAGCAGACATAATCATTCACCAAGAGCATTGGGTCAGATATATGATAAGGGCCAAAGATAAGAACAGGAATTACGATAAAGACCCTCTGAATAAAAATCATGTGGTAATTTTTTTGCTATAATTATTTGCGAAAATAAGAAGAAAGGAGAATCGATTCATGCAGGAGACGACGCTGAAAGAGATTCACGAGGCAGAACTGTATGTGCTGAAAAAAGTCGATGCTATATGCCGCAAACTTGGCCTTCAGTACTGGGTTATGTTCGGGACATTAATCGGTGCGGTTCGTGAACATGGATTTATTCCGTGGGACGATGACCTTGATATTGTCATGAAACGCGATGATTATAACAAATTAATTCAGTACTTTATCCTAACCGGGGGGGGGGTCGGAAGAACTTAACCTTGATCACATCTGCTGCAGGAAACATTATCCTCATTATATTGCAAGAATCTCAGAGCGCAGGAATATAATAACTGCGAAATATAAATCAGGCTTATTCATTGATATTTATCCTATGGACGGCCTTAAAGGCTCAGAATGGAAGACAAGTATACGCAAGAAGATTATTGATAAGTGCCTGCAAATTTTTTTCTGGTATCCTAAAAAAATTTTCCCGTCAGATATTAAAATACTGCTTAAACGTGTAAAATCAGGAAAAATACTTCGGAACATATTTAATTTCTTTTTCATAAAAATTCCTATGACAATATTAAGTACTGAACTTTGGCACAAAATCGGTTACAGAATTATTGACCGGCTCGCTCAAAAATATAAATTTGATTCAAGTGAATGGGTCGGCATACCCGGCTGGGAGACAAGTGTCTGCTGGAAAAAAGAATTTTTTGATGAGACCGTGTATTTGAAGTTTGAAGACTTTAAAGTTCCTGCTCCGATTGGTTATGATGAAATACTTCGTGCGCAATACGGAGACTACATGCAGTTACCTCCTGAGGATAAACGGAAACCTCATCACGAATACACAGCCTACAAGCCATAAGCACAAAAAAATTCCCCCCGCAATAACACGAGGGGATTCTCTTTTCATTTTTTTCTATTAAGCTGAAACGATCTCTTTTATCTTCATTAAGCGGCTCAGTGTCGAACGTTCCTGCTCATCAAGTTTCATGCTGATGTATCTTATCGTCTCCGCAAGATTCGGAATCATCACGTACTCAAGCGCATTAACTCTTCGTCTTGTGCGTTCAATTTCACCAGCCATTAGTCTTATTGCTTTTTCCTCTGCGGCAAGATGTAACAGTCTCACGATTAAACTGCTGAACTGTTCGAGTGCAGCATCAAGCAATAACGGGACATTCACGAAGCCGTAATTGACGGGGTTGCCTTCCTGCTTAACGTCATATTCAGGAACCATAACGCTCATCACATTATGCCACTGAACACTCAGAGTTGACTTTGCGCCCGGAAAGATTAAAGCCTGTTCAAGAATTTCGGGTGTAGTCTGCGCACGTGAAAGCACAAATGTTCCGTAGCACTCTGCAAGTTCCTTCTCGACTGACTCGCGCAATTCTTTGCCTGCTCTGGCCTTCTCAAGAAACGCTTTGATTAACGCATCCTGTTTATCCTTCAGGAGTTTATGACCTCGTTTTGCAACTGCTAATCTCTTCTTGAGCCTCGACAGCTCCATTCGGTTTGGATTGACATTCAGACGTGCCATATGTCAAACCTCCCTTACTCTTTGCCTTTTTCCAGTAACGGCTTCAAATATTTCTCGATGTAAGCGTCTCTGATTCTCTTGAGTTCCTTCACTGGAATCATCGTAAGCAGATCCCATCCAAGCTGTAATGTCTCCTGAATCGTTCTGTTCTCATACTCGCCCTGACGAATATATTTGTCCTCAAAGACAGTCGAGAATTTAGCGAACGCTTTATCCTCGTCAGACAATGCACCCTCACCAAGAATAACGGCTAACTCTTTTGCTTCTTTTCCTCGCGCATAGGCCGCAAATAACTGGTTCATAAGGTCAGCATGATCTTCACGTGTCTTGTCTTTGCCGATACCCTTATCCTTAAGTCGTGATAATGAAGGCATGACATCAACAGGCGGATAAATTCCCTGTCTGTGAAGTGAACGGCTCAAAATTATCTGGCCTTCCGTGATGTATCCGGTTAAGTCAGGAATCGGGTGTGTCTTGTCATCTTCAGGCATCGTTAGAATCGGAATCTGTGTGATACTTCCGCTCTTGCCTTTGAGCCTTCCAGCACGCTCGTACATCGTAGCAAGGTCTGTATAGAGATAACCGGGATAGCCGCGTCTGCCGGGAACTTCCTTACGTGCCGCAGAAATTTCTCGCAGAGCCTCGCAGTAGTTCGTTAAGTCCGTGAGAATTACGACAACGTGCATGTTGCATTCAAACGCAAGATACTCTGCTGCTGTAAGTGCGATTCTGGGAGTTGAAATTCTCTCTATTGCAGGGTCATCAGCAAGGTTAATATACAGAACTGTACGCTGTAACGCACCCGTCCTTCTGAAGTCCTCCATGAAGAATGAAGCCTCTTCAAACGTGATGCCCATTGCCGCAAAGACAACCGCAAAATCTTCATGGCCGCTGATAACTGTTGCCTGTCTTGCAATCTGTGCCGCCATTCTGTTATGGGGAAGTCCTGACGCTGAGAATATCGGAAGTTTCTGACCTCTGACCATCGGGTTCAGTCCGTCAATCGTGGATATACCAGTCTGAATGAATTCCGAAGGGTAATCGCGTGAGAACGGGTTCATGGGCATTCCGTTAATGTCTAAATTCTGCTCTGCGATTAACGGTGCACCTCCGTCAATGGGTTCTCCTCTTCCGTTGAAGACTCGCCCTAACATATCACGTGATACGGGAAGAGTTAAGACCTTACCGACAAATCTAACCTTTGTGTCTTCGTTCTCAATTCCTGATGTACCCTCGAAAACCTGTACTAATGCGCGGTCCTTTTCGATCTCAAGTACGCGGCCTCTTCTCTTTTCGCCGTTGCCTAATGTAATTTCAACAAGCTCGTCAAATCTTACGTCCTGAGTCTTTTCGACCATCATTAACGGGCCGGATATGCTTGATATTGTGCGGTACTCTCTAGGCAGCATTGCTATCACCTCCGACAGGGATTATTCCGTTAATCTGCTCTTTAATCGTGTCCTCGAGCTTGTCTATCTGTCCGATGTCTTTCTCCTCAAGATAACGCATTCTCGCAATCTGTTCACGCACAGG
>JAFPWQ010000048.1 GCA_017394925.1 Synergistaceae bacterium | reverse complement strand
TGCCAAAGACGGAAGCATAATCTGGAACTTCAGCACTGAAGGCGGAGAAGTTGCTTCTGATCCTGTCATCGCAGGCGGAATCGTTTATGTTGCGGCAGGAGACGGCAGAGTATACGCAGTTGATGCGGCAACAGGCAGAACTCGCTACACATACAGCACTGAATACGGCGGACTCAGTGCGGGCATTCTCGTTTCAGACGGAATTTTATACTTTGGGAATAATATAATCTATGCGTATAATTAAATTATTTGCACTCGCTGCATTCTCATTGCTCATCATGTCTTCTATTGCTTATTGTTCATCTCAGTGGCCGAATTCAAACATAATCGGCTCAGTGAAAGATAAAAATTATTCTCCAGAACTCAAAGATGATTTTTATGTACACGTCAATCATGAATGGCTCATCAATGCAAAGCTTAAACCAGGACGCGTTAGAACAGGCGCATTCGATGAACTTCAAGATTTAATTGACGAAAGACTGAAGGCTCTTATGACTGACGAAAGCATAAAGAATCATGACGGTGAACTCGTGAGAAAATTATATGCGTTATGGCTCAACTGGGACGCAAGAAATGCAGAAGGTCTTGGGGATTTAAATACTCAGGCATCAAAAATAACCGGCATAAAGTCAATTGATGATCTCAGCGCATACTTCAAGACAAAAGACAGCTTCTATAACGGCACTATGATTGCAAATTACACAATCGGTTATGACAATATAGACTCCGAAGCATACAATCTTGAAATTCTCGCAACGGGATTATCGCTCGGAGACAGTGCAGAATATAAAAAGCTGACTTCCAACGGCGAACGCACAAAGAAAATGCATGACGGTAAAGTTATGTACATGCTCAGGAGACTGGGCTATGATGAATCAGAAGCTAAGAAATTGCTTGATGCTGCGTTTGAATTCGAGAAGGCAATTGCTGAGAGCATGATGACAGTTGAAGAGTTAAACGCTCCTGAGGCCATAAAGAAGATGTATAACCCTGTAACAATGCAGGAGTTAAGGCAGAAATCAAAAATTTTCCCGTTTGCAGATATTCTTGAAGCTCATAACGCGGATTCAAAATTAATCTGTCTTGAACAACCCAAATGGCTTGAGGCTCTCAATGCGTTATACACTCAGGATAATCTTGAGAACATCAAAGCATATTTACTCTGCGATCTGGCAGCCAGCTATATCACTTTCACCGATGAACCTGCATTCAGAGAATATCAGAGACTATCACGTGAGCGATGGGGCATAACTCAAAGCAGACCAGACGAAGAGCTTGCGGTTAATTTTGTGCAGTCAAATATTCCTGTGTGCGTGTCAAAAATTTATGTCTCGCGTTACGTTCCGGCTGAATATAAGCGTGAGATTACACAGATCATCAATGACACAGTGAAATATTACCGGGCTATGCTTTCGGGTGAAGAATGGCTTTCTGATTCGACAAGGGCAAAAGCAATTGAGAAATTAAACTCAATGAGATTAAACGTTGCTTACCCGGACAAATGGCGGGACTTCAGCGGACTTGAATTTGATTCGGATAAAACGCTCATTGATGCAGTAAAGGCTCTCAGGCGTTACAGGACGCAGAAATATTTTTATGAGCGTCTGAACACGAGAGTAGATCATGACTTATGGATTGATGATGTCGTCTCAGTGAACGCATACTATAATCCTATGGAGAACTCGATTAATATCATCGCAGGCATTCTCGGCGGAGTGTTTTATGATTCCGAAATGACCTACGAAGAGAAACTTGGCGGCATCGGAATGGTTATCGGTCATGAAATCTCTCACGCATTTGACACTAACGGCGCACAGTTCGACAAGAACGGCAGCATGAAAAACTGGTGGACCGAAGAAGACTACAAAAAGTTTCAGGCTCGCGCTGACAGACTCATAAAGTATATGAGCGGCTTCAAAGTGAACGGCGAGAATTATAACGGCGCATTAGTTCAGACAGAAACGATTGCGGACATGGCCGGAATGAAAGCTATGTTAGGCATCGCTGAAGAACATAACGATTTCGATTATGATAAATTCTTCAGGTCATACGCGCATATCTGGAAGTCAGCAGAGACTCCCGAATTTATTGACAGGTTAATCAAAACAGATGTTCACGCGTTAGCCTTCCTGAGAGTTAATGCGATCGTTCAGCAGTATGAAAAATTCTTCGAGACCTACAAGATTCAAAAGGGCGCAGGCATGTATCTTGCACCAGATGAAAGAGTAGCCGTGTGGTAAAAGAATAAGCATTAAGAATCGAATCTTTTCTCCTCTGTGTAAAAGCAGGGGAGAATTTTTTTTGTGCTAAAATTTTTTTGAGGTGATGAATATTCCATGAGCAATAAGATAATCACAATAGGGCGTGAATTCGGATCAGGAGGGCGTGAACTGGGAAGGCTTATCGCTGAGAAAATGAATTACGCATATTATGACCGCGAAATCATTTCTGAGATTGCAAAGAGAACATCATTATCTGAGAAATACGTTCAGCATATCGCAGAGCATAAACCCGTTATACCTTTTCCGATTCACACAGGCAGAACATTCTGGGCAGTGATACCTGATTACGGTCAGGAAGTCCAGAAGGAACAGCATGATATTATCCGTGAAATGGCAGCGAAGAGTAATTGCGTCATCGTCGGAAGAGGAGCAGATTACATTCTGAGGGAATCAAGGCCGTTAAGACTCTTCGTGTATTCGGATATAGAGAGCAAGATTAAACGCTGTCAGAAGAACAGTACAAGCGATTATGAGAACGGCGAATCAATGAGTGAGAAAGAATTGCGC
>JAFPWQ010000047.1 GCA_017394925.1 Synergistaceae bacterium | reverse complement strand
CCATCAACGCGCACAGTGATCGAACAGAAAGGCCGTGATGTAAATCTTGACCGTGCAATTACTCAGTCTGACGGCCAGACAATAACGCCATATCAGCAAGCAAAGAGATATTCTGACTGGTTGCCTGACTCTCAGAGAGCGCGTTGGATTGTAGTCTGTAACTTCGGTGAGTTCCGAGTGTATGATATGGAAGAGCCGAAGGCTCAGCCTGAAGTGATAGCCTTGTCCGCGTTATCGCGTGAATGGCACAAACTGGCGTTCCTAGTTGGTGCCTCGTCTCCTGCCCCGAAAGAGATTCGTGAAGTCGAGTTATCCGTTAGAGCCGCTGAACTCGTCGGCAGACTCTACGACTCGCTGTTATCACGTTACGTCAAGCCCGACGATAAAGCCTCACAGCGAAGCCTGAATGTGTTTTGTGTCCGTGTGGTGTTCCTGCTCTATGCAGAAGATGCCGGGCTGTTCGAGAAATCCCAGTTTCATGATTACCTGAAGAACAGACAGAATGTAGCGCGTGATTCTCTCCGTAAACTCTTTGAGGTTCTTGACCAAAAAGCCGAGAATAGAGACCCGTACCTAGAGTTAGAGCTGAAAGAATTTCCGTATGTGAATGGTGGCTTATTTGCAGAGAAAGATATAGAACTTCCCCAGCTTGACGGTGAACCGTTGCGGATAATTCTTGAGGATATGAGCGAGGGCTTCGACTGGTCAGGAATAAGTCCTACGATTTTCGGAGCAGTCTTTGAGTCAACGCTGAATCCAGAGACGCGGCACTCCGGCGGAATGCACTACACATCAGTTGAGAATATTCACAAGGTCATTGATCCGCTGTTTATGGATGGCCTGAATGATGAGCTGAACAAGATACTTGCATCACAGTCGCGAGGCAGAACGCAAAGACTTCGTACTTTCCAGAAGAAATTAGCGGGGCTGAAATTCTTAGACCCTGCTTGCGGCTCTGGGAACTTTCTGACTGAGTCTTATATGTCGCTCCGTAGTATAGAGAACAGAATCATTAAGGCATTAGCAGAAAGCTCATACACGCCACCCAAAGGCGAGGCGTTAATCAAAGTGTCAATTTCCCAGTTCTACGGAATAGAGATAAATGATTTTGCCGTCAGTGTTGCCCGTACTGCCCTATGGATAGCCGAATCGCAAATGTATAACGAGACGCAGAGAATGAACGAGGCCCAGAGGCTGATTAAGTTTTTCGGGGACTTCCTGCCGCTGAGTAAGTACGAGAATATACGCGAGGGTAATGCTCTGCATATGGACTGGGGGACTCTCGTCCCTCATGATGGACAGTTATTCATCATAGGCAACCCGCCGTTCGTAGGGCAGTCTGTAAGGATAAAAGAACAGTCTGACGATATGGCATTTATCTGGGGCAGGGGAGAAATTGAGACCAAGCTGGATTACGTTATATGCTGGTACAAGAAAGCGATTGACTGCATCAATGGGACGACTGCAAGAGTTGCGTTTGTATCGACTAATTCACTCTGTCAGGGCGAATCAGTGCCGACGTTCTGGAGGAAGATGATAGAAGACTACGGGACGGTGATAAACTTTGCGCGCAGGTCGTTCGTATGGAGTAGTGAGGCAGTAGACAAAGCGGCTGTTCATTGTGTAATAGTAGGATTTTCCAGCTAGAATTGAAATATCCTGTGCTGACGCGATACATAAGGCCCTTTATTGGTGCACGTGAATTTTTACACGATAAGGTCGGAGAGTTTTCTCGTTATTGTTTCTGGTTTAAGGACGGCAACCCGTCTGATTATGCCAACATTCCAGAGATTAAGGCTCGGCTTCAGAAAGTTAAAGCCATTCGGGAACAAAGCAACGCGGACAGGATTCAGAAAATGGCCGATTATCCGTACTTGTTTTGCCAGAACCGACAGCCGGATTCGATGTACTTGGTAATTCCGAGAGTCTCTTCAGAAACTCGAAAATATATTCCGATTGGTTTTATATCGCCTGACATAATTGCGAGTGATGCTTGTATCATCATTCCTGACGTTTCAATTTATGAATTTGCTGTGCTGACTTCAAGCGTTCATATGGCGTGGGTACATATTGTTGCTGGAAGGCTTAAAAGTGATATTCGTTATTCTCCGGCGGTCTATAACAATTTCGTGTGGCCGTCGCCGAGTGATAAGCAGAAAGCGAAGATTGAAGCTACAGCGCAAAAGATTCTTGAAGCACGAGCGAAATTCCCTGATAGTTCGCTTGCGGACCTTTATGCGCCTTTGACGATGCCGGAAGAATTATTGAAGGCTCATAGGGCTAATGACTCAGCAGTTTGCAAGGCTTACGGTTAGCAGAAAGATATTAGCGAGAGTGATATTGTCGCACGGCTATTCGTAATGTACAATAAGTTCACTGATAAAACATAAAATTTTTATTGTGCCTGAATTTATAAAAAACTGAGGAGAAGTAATTTACTAATATGCTTATCGAAATGTTAAAACAATCGGTGGAACGCCAACCTAATATCCCCGCGGTGTTTTCCCCAGAAGGACAATTTACATATTCGCAGTTATGGAACTGTGCCCTTCGTGCAGCTGGCAGAATGAAACGTCTAGGCATAACAAAAGGAGACACGTTGACTATTGAGCTGCCCCGTACTCCTGAGTATGTATCTGTCATGATTGCTGCATGGATTCGCGGCGCAGTGTTTGCTGCACTTGATGTTACATATCCCAAAGACAGACTGGATTACATTGCTTTGAACTGTAATGCAAAGCTGCGTGTAAATTCATCTTTCTTGGAGGAACTGGAGGACGAAGCACCCATTGACAGCTTCGAGAAACTAGACCCCCTTGACCCATCACTGCTTATCTATACGTCAGGGTCTACCGGCAATCCCAAAGGTGTGCTGCATAGTCATCTGAGCATATATAATTCTACGCTGCGTTTGATGAAGGCTTTCTCAGACATTGGAATTTCTTCCGGATTTAGACATGCCAGCTCTGCACCATTCAGTTTTGTTGCAGGCATTCAGGGTTTGTTCGCTGTGTTATGCAATGGAAGTACTTATTATCCTGTGCCTTATTCTGTAATGAGGGATCATGAAAAATTGGCGGACTTCATTGAGGAAAATTCTATTGACTGTGCATATATCAGCCCTAAGATGCTGCGAGTTTTCAAGCCTCGAAGTAAAAAATTACGTTTTGCCACGACAGGCAGTGAGCGAGTAACAGGCATTTTTCGAGATGATATACGCATCCTAAACTGTTACGGTTCTTCTGAATCAGCAGGCGGAGTTCTCTTCTTCCCTATCGATAAAGCATATGACAATACCCCCGTCGGAAGACCAACAGGAAATGAACACGTCTACATACTTGACGATAATAATAATCAGGTCGATGAAGGCGAATTATGTTTAACAGGACACTTCGCACTTGGATATCTGGGACTTCAGGAGAATACCGCAAATACATTCGTACCTAATCCATTTAGACAGCATGACGGCTTTGACGTTATGTTACGCAGCAATGACATAGTCCGTCGTCTTCCAGATGGCAATATCATATACATTAACCGCAAGGACTGGATGGTTAAAATCAACGGCCAGCGAGTGGAACCCGGCGAGATAGAGGCGGTTTTACGTTCTGTTCCCGGTGTTCAGGACGCGGCAGTAAAGGATTTCGAGAATACTTATCAGCAAATTTACTTATGTGCATTTTACTCTATTAAGCCCGGACTATCTGTTACTGAAGATG